>NZ_FRCR01000010.1 GCF_900142995.1 Caldanaerovirga acetigignens
CAAAACGAAGGCCTTCTTCCATCGCTATCGGCGCTATCAGCTCTATCTCCATTACAATGTTGTCCCCGGGCATTACCATCTCCGTGCCTTCCGGTAACTTTATTACCCCTGTCACGTCCGTCGTCCTAAAGTAAAACTGCGGCCTGTATCCGTTGAAAAACGGCGTGTGCCTTCCCCCTTCTTCCTTCTTCAAAACGTATACCTGTCCCTTAAACTTCGTGTGCGGATGCACACTCCCAGGTTTCGCTATTACCATGCCCCTCTCTACTTCGTTCTTGTCTATGCCGCGAAGCAGCGCTCCTATGTTGTCCCCTGCTACCGCCTGGTCCAATACCTTCCGGAACATCTCTACTCCTGTCACTACCGTCTTCTTCTTCTCCGGTGAAAGTCCCACTATCTCTACTTCGTCTCCTACTTTCAATGTCCCTCTCTCTACTCTCCCCGTCACTACCGTCCCACGGCCTGTTATGGAAAATACGTCCTCTATCGGCATCAGGAACGGCTTGTCAGCATCCCGCTGCGGCGTCGGTATATATTCGTCTACCGCGTCCATCAAAGCCCATATCTTGCCGCACCATTCGCACTCCCTCTTGCCGCACCCGCACTCTAACGCCTTCAACGCTGAACCTGCTATCACCGGCACTTCATCCCCAGGAAATTCATACGTGGAAAGTAGCTCCCTCACTTCCATCTCCACAAGTTCCAAAAGCTCCGGATCGTCCACCATGTCCACCTTGTTCATGAATACCACTATATACGGCACCCCTACCTGCCTCGCCAGCAGGATGTGCTCCCTCGTCTGGGGCATCGGCCCGTCAGCCGCCGATACCACCAGTATCGCACCGTCCATCTGCGCCGCCCCTGTTATCATGTTCTTTACGTAGTCGGCATGCCCCGGACAATCCACGTGGGCGTAGTGCCTCTTTTCAGTCTCGTATTCCACGTGCGCCGTCGCTATCGTTATTCCGCGCTCCCTCTCCTCGGGCGCCTTGTCTATTTGGTCGTAAGCTACAAAGTTCGCAAATCCAGCGGTCGACAAAACCCTCGTTATCGCCGCTGTCAATGTGGTCTTCCCGTGGTCTACGTGACCTATCGTGCCTACGTTTACGTGAGGCTTCTTCCTCTCAAATTTTTGCTTTGCCATCGCTTTTCCTCCTTAATTATGTAGAATAAAAATTAAAATAATAAAAAAATGCTCGTCCTCCTATATTATAACCAAATAAAAGTCAATTTTCAAATAGTTTCAACATAAAAATGGAGCCCACGACCGGGATCGAACCGGCGACCTCCGCCTTACCAAGGCGACGCTCTGCCGACTGAGCTACGTGGGCATATCTATGGTGGCGGGGGCTGGATTTGAACCAGCGACCTTCGGGTTATGAGCCCGACGAGCTTCCAGACTGCTCCACCCCGCGACGTCAACTTTTGGAGCGGGAAACGGGATTCGAACCCGCGACACCCAGCTTGGAAGGCTGGTGCTCTGCCATCTGAGCTATTCCCGCATCATGGTGGAGAGAGGTGGATTCGAACCACCGAAGGCGTGCGCCAGCAGATTTACAGTCTGCCCCCTTTGGCCAACTCGGGCATCTCTCCACACTGCCGTGCTCTTTATATTATAAAAGCAAAAAATGTTTTGGTCAATAGCTATTTTATTACTTAAATATCCCTTACTTCCAAATATTTTTCCAGTTTTCTTTTTACCCTCTGCAGGGCGTTGTCGATAGATTTTACGTGTCGCTTAAGTTCTTTTGCTATCTCCTGGTAGGACTTCCCGTTTAAGTAGGATATCAGCACTTCCCATTCTAACTTGCTTAATATTTCTCCCATCTTGCACTCTATATCTGCCACTTCTTCCCGGCTGATTATGAGTTCCTCCGGGTCGGTAATCTTTACCTCGGATAACACATCCATCAGCGTGCGTTCCGAATCTTCATCGTAAATAGGCTTATTTAAAGAAACGTAAGAATTGAGCGGTATATGCTTTTGGCGGGTAGCCGTTTTAATAGCTGTGATTATCTGCCTTGTAATGCATAGCTCCGCGAAAGCCCTGAAGGACGATAGTTTATCCGGGTTAAAATCCCTTATTGCCTTATAAAGGCCTATCATGCCTTCTTGAATTATGTCTTCCCGATCTGCCCCTATTAAGAAATAGGACCTCGCCTTTGATTTCACAAAATTCTTGTATTTGTTTATAAGGTACTCCAACGCTTCGCGGCTTCCGCTTCTTGCCTCGTACACTACCTCCTCGTCCTGCATGTCCTCGTAACAGGCAAACTCTTTTTTATGAAGCCCCGCCTTCACATTATCGCCCCCTGCAGAAATAGACCTATTCCATTATAGCTCATAGTAATTCGAGTAGTCAAGCTCCCTTGCCGCCTTTAAAGCGCTCGAGAATGAGTCTTAATATGCTTTTATCTACCCTTTCCGCCAATGTATTTCTTTCTAACTTCTGTATTTCTTCCTGCCTTCTCCTTTTTTCCGCCAAAGCCAGTATTTCATTCCTTAATTCCCTTGCTGACACCCGTATAGCTCCGCGACCCATTACAATTTGCTGCTCTATCCAGTCGGAAGTAGCTACTCTTACTTTATCTTTCTTTCCCATAGAGTCTACCGATCTTTCTATGTATGCATCAGCAGTCTCCCCTTCTCTTGTGAATACTACCTCTACCCCATTTATGAAGTAATGAGCCCCACAACTCCCTTCGACATGATGGGCATCGAAGACCACGATAATTTTCGTCCCTGTTTGAGCTGCGTAGTCGCTCATGATATCCACTAGCTTGTCCCTTGCTGTCTCAAGGCTTACGCTTTTTGCCTCTATAAGCTCCGGCCATGCATTTATAACATTATATCCGTCTACAAATAAATATTCTTCCTGTTTTTCAACCATGCCTTCCTTCCCTTTGCCTCAAAATTTCATATCCTAGGACCGCCGCGGCAACTGCAGCGTTAAGTGACGTCACGTGCCCCCGCATGGGAAGGCTAACCAGAAAGTCACATTTTTCCTTTACCAGTTTCCCTAACCCTTTATCCTCGCCCCCCACCACCAGGGCAATGGGTCCTGTTAAATCCGCCTCGTAGTAAGGTTTACCCTCCGGGTCGGCGCCTACCACCCATATTCCCCTTTCCTTAAAGTATTCCAGGGTCGAAGCTATGTTGACAACCCGCGCCACGTTTACATGCTCGGAAGTTCCCTCCGACACCTTGACCACAGCAGGCGTAACTGCACAGGCCCTTCGTTTCGGAATTACTATACCGTGGACACCCAAACAGTCGGCGGTTCTTATAATGCTTCCCAGGTTCTGGGGGTCGCTTATTTCATTCAGCACAAAAATGAATGGCTCCTCGTTCATTTCTTCAGCCGCTTCCAAAAGGTCCTCAACTGAAACGTATTCCTTTGGCGAAGTAACGGCAATTATCCCTTGAGGATTCCTAGTCTGGGCCATCTTTACAAAACTTTCGCAGGGAAGCTCCACGACGGGTATGCCAGCGCTTTTTGCAAGCTCTATTATCTTTTTTATGTCGCCCTGCTGCTTTCCTTTTTTTATATAAATTTTATTCAAAGGCCGGCCTGCTTTCAAAGCTTCCAGCACCGCATTTTTCCCTTCTATTTGAAACTCCTTTTCTATGTCCCACCACTCCCCATGATGGATTTTGCCAATCGCTGTTTTCGGTAAATGCTCTTAATGATATAATGGTGTAAACGAAGTTTGTAATCATGATATTTCAATTTGCTTTAAAAGTCAAGGAGGCGAATAACATGAGGGTAACCGTTTTGACCCATACCCCCGAACCCGAAAAAACAGTGGCTGCAGCGGCCCGCCTTTGTTATTCCAGAATCGGCCCAATGGAAATTATGGAAAACTTAACCGACGAAAAGGTGGCTTCTTTCATACAAAAACTGATAAATTCGGGCCACATGTCGCCTTTGGAGCATGTAAGCTTTACCTTCGCCGTAGAAGGAGTCAGCCGAACATTACTCGCCCAGCTCACCCGCCACCGGATAGCCTCATACTCGGTTCAAAGTTTGAGGTATAACAATCCTTTCGAAGAAGAACTGAGTAGTCAGGATGAAGCACAAACCACCTGTTTGAAAGCCCAAAACAGGGCATACCTGCAGGGTGTTGCCTCAAGCGGAAAATACATGGCTCTCGTAGGAGGAGACATAAAAGAAGCCGAACTGGAAGAAATAAGAAAAAATCTACCGGACAAAATCAACCGCGAATACCCCGGCCACTATTTAAGGGGGCTATTCGACGCCGACGGCAAAATAACCGATGACGGTTTTTCCTTATCTTTCCCAGAAAAATTTTATTCGATTCTCTCTCAAACCCCTTTTGAGTTTGAGCAAAAGGGCGAAAGCCTCTTTTTATCCGGAAAGAAAGCGGTGGATTTTTGTCTTTTTATTTATGATGGACTTGATTTTGTCCGTTCACTATATTCCAGGGAAAAACTGGCGAATCTTTGCAAAATGGCTCCGGAATTTTTCAGCAAAATTAAAACACAGGCGAGAGATTATATCGCGCAGCGCTATTACTGCGTACTTCCGGCGGAAATAGAAAAAAATCTTGATGCGATTTTGACGTATATAGCCGCCCTGGAAAATTGCAAAAAGGCTTACCTTGACATGGTGAAAATGGGAGTCGACAAGGAGGACGCCCGCTACATACTGCCGATGGGGACCTGCACAAACCTCGTTGTCACCATGAACGCGAGGAGCCTTTATAATTTCTTTAACCTCCGCTGCTGCGAAAGGGCCCAGTCGGAAATCCGAAAGTTAGCCCGGATGATGCTGGACGAAGTAAGAAAAATAGCCCCGAACCTTTTCAAAAAGGCCGGAGCTCCCTGCGAGGCCACGGGGTACTGCCCGGAAGGAGCCTTCAGCTGCGGGAAGTATCCTGTCCGGAATTGACCAATGCAAAGGAAGCCATGAGGATTTTGTTGAGTCTATCGTTTTTCCCCGAAAGGTAAAGGTAGCCCAAGAGCGCCTCAAAACCGGTGCTGTAATGGTAGTCCATTATATCCGCGTTCTTGGGCACCGAATTTACTTTTGCGTTTCGGGCCTTTCGCACCACATCCCTCTCTTCAGGCGTCAGGTACTCTTCTATTTTTTTCAGGACTTCGGCTTGTGCCGAAGCCCTGACATACTTTACCGTCTCCTGATGAAGGTCCTTCACTTTTTTCCCGCTTCCCACCACCATTGTCCTGACAAACAGGTTGAACACGGCGTCTCCCACAAAAGCCAATGCCAAGGAAGAAAGCTCCGATACGCTTTTATTCTTTTCGTTTTCCACTACTCACCACTCCGTTAAGCCCGCCGCCACCTGGTGCCGGTCGGCGTATCTTCAATTATTATTCCCCGAGCTTTGAGCTCATCCCTGATCTTATCGGCGAGCGCGTAATTTTTCGCTTTTCTCGCTTCCTCTCTTTCTTTTATCATTCGCTCGATCTCTTCATCAAGCAGCGCCGGCTGGAATTTTGAAAAAAGCCCAAGGACTCCTCCTAATTCCAGCACCAGCTCTTTTGTCTTTTTTACTGCTTCCTTTGAGGAATTCTCGCTTAAGCTCACGTTAAACTCCCTTACGATATCGAATAAAGCGGCTATGGCGCTTGCGGTGTTAAAATCATCGTCCATGCTTTCGATAAATTTTTCCTTGTTTTCCAACTGCCTTTTTATATATTCCTCTTCCATATTGCTCATTTGTCTTTCCGGCGCTACTTTTTCCAGATGCTCCATGGCATAAAGCGCCGTATAAAGTCGCTCCAATGCACTCTTTGATTGTTCCATTAACTCCTTGCTGAAGTTAATAGGGCTCCTGTAATGGGACGACAGCATCAAAAGCCTCAGCACTTCCGCTTCGTATTCCTTAAGAATTTCCCTTACTGTAAAGAAATTTCCCAAGGACTTCGACATTTTTTCATTGTTGATATTTAGGTAACCTACGTGCATGAAGAATCTGGCAAAGGGCTTTCCGGTGACGGCTTCGCTCTGGGCGATTTCGTTTTCGTGGTGGGGAAAGATTAGGTCCGGTCCCCCGCCGTGGATGTCTATGGTCTCTCCCAGGTGTTTTATCGCCATAACCGAACATTCTATGTGCCAGCCAGGCCTTCCCTCTCCCCAAGGACTGAGCCAGGCAGGCTCGCCGGGTTTTTTCGCTTTCCATAGGGCGAAGTCCATCGGATCCCTCTTTTTTTCTCCGGGCTCTACTCTCGCCCCAGCCTCGAGTTCCTCCAAATTCTGCCCAGAGAGCTTACCGTAACCGGGAAAGCTCTTTGCCGAAAAATAAACGTCACCCTCCACAACGTAAGCATAGCCCTTTTCTATCAGCACCTTTATGAATTCTATGATATCTTGTATGTGTTCCGTAGCCCTCGGGTGAACGTCGGCCCTTTTTATGTTGAGGGCATCTGCGTCTTTGAAGTACTCCTCGATGAACCTGTCACCTAATTCCTTGACGGTAATCCCTTCTTCGTTTGCTCTCTTTATCATCTTATCATCAACGTCGGTGAAATTTTGAACGAATTTTACATCATAACCCTTGTATTTCAGGTAATTTCTCACCACATCAAAGGTTATGAAAACCCTCGCGTTGCCCACGTGAAAATAGTCGTAAACCGTGGGACCGCAGGCGTATATGGTAACCTTGTTTCCGTTAAGCGGTATGAACTCCTCTTTCTTTTTTGTCAGGGTATTGTATATCTTCACCTTCTTGCCTCCTTTCAAGTTGCTTTATCCTTTGCTCTAACTCCTCTATTTTCCTTTGCAAACTCTTCATCATATCTGCCACCGGGTCGGGCAGAAGGTGATGGTCCAGGTCAACTTTTGTAAAGTCAGCCTTTGCAAAGTCTATCTTCTTTCTCACAACAGCCTTACCAGGCACACCCACCACCGTGCAGTTAGGCGGCACGTCCTTCAAAACCACCGCACCAGCTCCTATTTTGCAGTTGTCGCCAATCTTTATCGGTCCGAGGATTTTAGCGCCAGCCCCTACGACTATATTGTTGCCGAGAGTCGGATGCCTTTTCCCCTTTTCCTTGCCCGTGCCTCCTAAAGTCACTCCCTGATACAGGGTGACGTTATCTCCAATTTCGGTGGTCTCGCCAATCACCACTCCCATTCCGTGGTCTATGAAAAAGCCCTTACCTATTTTGGCCCCCGGGTGTATTTCTATGCCCGTTAAAAACCTGGATATCTGGGATATAATCCTAGCTATCAGAAATAACTTTTTCTGGTAAAAGAAATGAGCTATTCTATGCATCAAAATGGCATGAAACCCAGGATAGCAAAGGATTACTTCCAGGATGCTTTTTGCCGCTGGATCGCGCTCGAATACGACTTTTATGTCTTCCCTTATGGTTTTTAAAAAGGACATATTTCCCCTCCTCAAATTCTATTATTATTGTATTATTTTTGCTTAATAATAAAGGCCTTTCACCTCTGCAGAGGCGAAAGGCCCGCGGTCCCACTCTGATTTTTCGCTCTTTTCCTTAACGGCCTAAGCCGCAGGCCTCTACTTTTGATTTCAAGGCCTGAACTCAGGGGCGCAACTTCGTTCCCGCCTTTCCTTGAAACCGCTCTCAGCCGCCGGCGGTTTCTCTCTGTAAGGGTATCGGGCCTACATAACCCCGTCATCGCTTATCTTTTTATTCTGTTTTGCTTTTTATGATAATAGAATTTAGTATTTAAGTCAAGCGATTTTATCAGAATTTATCAAAAACCATTTTCTAAGCTGTTTATTTAGAAACTAGCATCCTAAATAACGTTTAACCCCATTTCTCCCAAAATCGCCTTTGCCCTTTCCAGAATTTTTCGGCACGGCGGTTTTACGTCCTTCAATGGATACTTTAGTCCGAGAGCCTCCCACTTGTGGATTCCCAATTTGTGATAGGGCAAAAGTTCCACCAGCTCCAGCGAATTTAGGCTTTTCAAAAATTCGCCCAGTTTTTTAAGGTGCGTTACGTCATCTGTTATCCCAGGTAGTAGCACATGTCTTATCCAAATCCTCTTGCCAAGAGAATCTATATAGCGAAGATTTTCTAGGATTAATCGGTTATCCCTACCGGTAAGCTTGACGTGTACTTTCGGGTCTAAATGCTTTATATCAAACAGGACGAGGTCGGTATAAGGTAGGATTTTTTCAAAAGCATCCTTTTTGCAATACCCCGCTGTATCGAGGGCCGTATTTATGCCTGCATCTTTGCACTTTTTCATGATGTGCGCCGCAAAATCCGGCTGGAGGGTGGGCTCACCCCCAGAAAGGGTTACTCCCCCTCCCGATGCATCCATATATGGCTTAAATGAAACTATTCTTTCCACCAGAATATCTGCGTCTTCTACCCTCCCGCCTGAAAGCGGCCAGGTGTCCGGATTATGGCAGTAAACGCACCTCAAGGAGCATCCCTGCAAAAATACCACGAAACGTATCCCCGGCCCATCTAATGTCCCCATACTTTCGACAGAATGCACCCTGCCCTTTTGCCCCACCTTATCACCTCATGCTTTCGAAAAATGTCCGGGAAATCACTTCTAGCTGTTGCTCCCTGGAAAGCTTTACGAAATGGACGGCGTAACCGGACACCCTTATCGTGAGTTGCGGGTACTTGTGAGGGTTTTTCATGGCATCTATGAGAAGTTCCTTGTCCATAACATTTACGTTTATATGATGCCCGCCTTTTGCAAAATACCCGTCCAAAAGGCTCACAAGGTTTTTTATCCTCGCTTCCTCCGTTCTCCCCAGAGCCTTCGGCACGATCGAAAATGTATAGGATATGCCGTCCCTGCAGTACTCGTAAGGAATTTTGCAGACCGAATTAAAGGCAGCCAGCGGTCCATTTTCATCTCGCCCGTGCATGGGATTTGCTCCGGGCGCGAAAGGCTCTCCTGCCTTTCTGCCGTCGGGAGTAGCACCGGTCTTTTTCCCGTAAACCACATTCGATGTGATTGTGAGTATGGACATGGTAGGTTTAGCACCCCTGTAGAGGGGTTTCCTGCTCAAAAATCCGTAAAAAGTTTTAACAAGGGAAACGGCAATCGAATCAACCCTTTCATCGTCATTCCCGTATTTCGGGTAATCACCCTCTACCTTAAAATCTACGCAAATCCCTCTGTCATCTCTTATCGGCGTAACTTTTGCATACTTTATGGCACTGAGCGAATCTACCGTCACTGAAAATCCAGCAATTCCAAAAGCCATAAGCCTTTCCACATCCGTATCGTGAAGGGCCATTTGAAGTTTTTCGTAATCGTACTTGTCGTGCATGTAATGTATGAGATTCATGGTATCGATGTAAAGATTCGCGAGCCACTCTAGGACTTTAATGTACCTTTCCCACACTCCGTCAAAGTTCAGTGGCCCTTCCGGCAAGGGCTCAAGCCTTGGGCCGATCTCCACACCGGTAATTTCATCCCTTCCACCGTTTATGGCTAGAAGCAGCGCTTTTGCCAGATTTACCCTGGCACCGAAGAACTGCATCTGCTTTCCGAGTTTCATAGCAGAAACGCAGCAGGCTATGCCGTAATCATCCCCGAAAATCGGCCTCATCAGATCATCGTTTTCGTATTGTATAGAGCTGGTCTTTATGGAAACTTCGGCACAAAAGCGCTTGAAATTATCCGGCAAATCCTTCGACCAAAGCACAGTAAGATTGGGTTCAGGCGCCGGCCCCAGGTTTAAAAGGGTGTTCAAAAAGCGAAAGGTAGTCTTGGTGACTAGAGGACGTCCGTCAAGCCCCACGCCTCCTAAAGCTTCCGTTATCCACATGGGATCTCCCGCAAAAAGTTCGTTGTACTCCTGCGTCCTGAGCTGCCTCGCCATCCGAAGCTTTATAACGAACTGGTCTATCAGCTCCTGAGCTTCCTCTTCGGTGATAATGCTTTTTTTAAGGTCCCTTTCGATATATATATCGAGAAACGTACTAACCCTGCCTAATGACATGGCCGCACCATTTTGTTCTTTAATAGCACCCAGGTATGCAAAATACACCCATTGTACCGCCTCGCGCGCGTTTTTCGCCGGAAGCGATATATCAACCCCGTAACTTTCGGCCATACGCTTCAGGTCCATCAAAGCCTCTATCTGATATGCCACTTCTTCCCTGAGCTGAACCAGCTCCGGAGTCATCGGGCCTATTAGATTTTTTAGGTCTTTTTTCTTTACTTCAATGAGCCTGTCCACGCCGTAAAGCGCTACCCTGCGGTAATCACCTATTATCCTTCCCCGCCCATAGCTGTCCGGCAGCCCGGTAATTATGCCCAGCTTTCTCGCCATGCGCATTTCCTCGGTATAGGCCCTGTAAACGCCATCGTTATGTGTAGTGCGGTATTTGGTGAATATCTCCTTTATAGAATCGCTCAACTTGTAACCATAAGCCGAGCACGCCTGCTCAACCATCCTTATACCGCCGAAGGGATTGACAGCCCTTTTCAGAGGTTCATCGGTTTGAAGGCCTACTATTACCTCATCTTCCCTTTTGATGTATCCGGGACCGTGGCTTGTTATTGTGGATACTGTATTCGTGTCTATATCTAATACGCCCCCTTTTTTTATTTCTTCCGCAAGCAAAGCCTTGCACCTTTCCCAGAGCCTTCTGGTTTTCTCCGAAGGCCCCTTTAAAAATTCGCCACCTCCGTAGTACGGAGTATAATTCTTCTTTATGAAATCCCTCACATCGATTTCCTCCACCCACCGTCCCGGGACAAAACCTTCCCAAGCTTCTTGCATCTTTCGGCCTCCTCTCTTTTCTATTTAAAATCAAAAGCCGCCTGAGCAAATCCAACAATTTGCCCAGGCGGCCGGCATCCCTATTGGCCCCACTCCCCTGTGGTCGATTCCACATCTTGCCGCCAGTAATGGGACCCCCTACTTTTGTAAAATATAATACACCAAAACACAATAGCAAGTCAATACCGAAAAAATAACTAACTTTTACGAATTCAGGATTTTCATCGCAATTTCTTCTCTTACTTCCGTTATAAAAGGAATCTTCGTCTCCTTTTCAGTTTCCCTGTTGCAAGAAGCAATGTCGTCCCTAGAAATAGCTCCAACCGTAAACTTCCTCGCTCCTGCCATAAGCTGTTGTAAGCCTGCCGAAAGCTTATCGGCCAAAGTCCAAAATGCAATGGCACCGTAAGGTATGTTTTTCATCTCGTCTTCGCCGACTTTCTTTTTGACTTCGTGGTACCCTGCAAAGATTTCTTCCGCCTTCAATCCTATCTGCGAAACAGTCGAAGGTAATGTATCCCAATTTCCGTTGACTTTTTCTTTTCTCTCTGGATGTAGTGCCCCTTCAATGTTGGACCCCACGAAAGCGGGAATCATCAGTGCCCTTCCCATGCAAACTACTTTTGCAAAAGGTGCTCCCAAAGCAAGGGCTTTGAATATATGGTCTTCTCTTGCAAATCCGCCAGCAAAGGCCATATCTACGACTTTGTATCCTTTTTCTTTCAATATAGTTGCATATTCATAAGCTTTCGAATGCAACAGTATAGACGGTATTCCCCAGGTCTCCATCATATTCCACGGGCTCATTCCGGTTCCTCCACCGGAACCGTCTATGGTGAGCAGGTCCAGTTTAGCTTCAGTCGCGTACTTAATCGCCATTGCAAGGCCGTCAACAGAGTAAGATCCCGTTTTTAACGTTATCCACTTATACCCCAATTTCCTTAAATACTCTACAGTCTTCATAAATTGCTCTCTTACTTCCTCCGGCGAAGAAAGGTCTGTGTACCCTAGCCTACTGTGCCTTGCAAAGGACTTTACTGCTCCGTTCTTGTAAGCTTCAATGACTTCCGGCCTTTCGGGGTCAGGATCTACAACATATCCCCTCTTCTTGAGGAAGGTAGCATATTCAATGTCCTTTACCTGAATTTCACCACCTATGCATTTAGCTCCTTGCCCCCACTTTAGCTCTATTACGACCTTGTCGCCGTATTTTTCTATGACGTATTCTGCCACTTTATTTCGAGTATCCTCTACGTTTAACTGGACAAAAATAGCTCCATACCCGTCGTAGTATCTAAGGTAGGTCTCTATTCTCCTGTCAAGTTCAGGTGCTACTTTTATCTTGCCATTTTCTATGACAGAATTTTTGTCAACCCCAACCACATTTTCTCCTATTACGATAGGAATCCCGACAAGGGCAGCTCCTATTGCAAGGGAATCCCAGTACTTTGCAGCGATAAAAGTCGAACCCAACGCCCCAGTCATTATTGGAACCCTAGCCTTAATCTTTTCTTTATTGCCAAACTCCGTAGATACATCGACGTTGGGAAATATGCAGTCATCCGCCGAATTTGTCAAGTTCTCCTTAAGCCCCGTGGCGCCGTAGTTATATCCAAGAATCCTTAAAGAATTATAGGAAACTCCAAGATGCATGGTGTTGCCGCTTCCTGCCGTAACTGTTCCAAAATCTCTGGGGTAAAGCATCTTCCTGCCGATGAGACTTGAAAGCCAGGTCTCACACTTGCCTTGGCAATCAGCCCTGCAGAGAGTGCAGAGCCCTGATTCTGCAGGGTTACCTCTGTTTACTGTTCCTAGCACGTCGTTGGACTTTGGCCATGAAATCATCTAAAATCCCTCCATGCATAGCATAATTTTTTATCATAATGTAAAAGCCCTCGGAAAATCCCATTTCAGGGACCTTCCGAGGGCTTTTATCCCTACGGTGTGACAGGACTTGCCTGCCTGGTGCCGCTCGGTCCAGACGCCTCAAAGACCGGAACCCTAGGCACCCTCCCTTACAAATGCTCTTGTATACCTGCACTCAATTTTTTTATGATTATACAATGCATTTTATAATAATGTCAAGAGTTGCAAAAAAAAAATTTGCGGGATAAACCCGGCTTTTTGGCTTTAAAGTTTTTTAATTAGGCACACGGCCTGTGCTGAAATCCCCTCGCCTCTTCCCTCAAACCCCATTCCCTCAGTGGTAGTAGCTTTTATGCTTATCTTATCCTTAGATATGTTCAACGCCTGCGCTATGTTTTCCCTCATCTTATCTATGTACGGGGAAAGCTTTGGCCTTTCGGCGCAAATTACCGAATCTATGTTGACCACCCCAAAACCCTCGCGTTTTAGCATCTCTCCTACCCTCTTCAAAAGGAGAATGCTTCGTATGTCCTTGTATTCCGGGTCAGTATCTGGAAAATGGACGCCTATATCGCCCAGAGCCGCTGCCCCTAAAAGCGCGTCATTTATTGCATGGACCACGACATCCGCATCGGAATGGCCCAGCAGACCTTTTTCGTAAGGAATCTCAACCCCGCCCAATACCAGCTTTCTTCCCTTTACCAGCCGGTGGGCGTCGTATCCGATACCTACTCTCATTTTCTCACCTCTTGAAATCTCCGTATCCCATATTTAGAAAGGCCTCTGCAACTATCATGTCTTCCGGAGTCGTAATTTTGATGTTCTCATAAGCCCCTTCTATCATTACTACGGGAAATCCAAGCCTTTCCACAAGGACTGTATCATCCGTGCCGTAAAATCCACTCTTTCTCGCCTCTTCGTGAGCTTTGAGTATCAGTGAATACTCAAAGGTTTGTGGCGTCTGGATGGCCCACAGGGTTTTTCTGTCGGGGGTGTTCAGAATAAATCCCTTGTCCACAACTTTTATGGTATCCTTCACAGGTACTCCCACACCAACGGCCTTGTATTTTTTGGCAGCTTCAATGCTGTCTAAAATTATCTTTCTCGTGACGAACGGTCGCACTCCATCGTGTATAACAACAATATCGGTTTGAGGAGAGCAGCTCCTCAAACCGTTGTAAACAGAATCCTGGCGTTCCTTTCCGCCTTCTGCGAGCTTTACCTTTCTAAATCGGTAGGGCAAGAGAATTTCTTTTTGTGCGTAAACAATATCCGAAGACCCCACTACCAGTATTATTTCATCGATTTCCTTCAAGTTTTCAAAGGTGTTCAATGTGTAATAAAGGATGGGACGCCCCTTCAGCATCAAAAACTGCTTGCTCAAAGTGGAATTCATCCTCCTACCCCTGCCGCCGGCCGCTATCACCGCCGCAACTTTCATTTGTTTCACCCCGGCTACATCGATTTAGGCTTTGCGAAAATCATCCTCCCGGCAGCAGTCTGCAACACGCTGGTCACCATTACACCTATTGTCTCACCTATGTGCTTTTTGCCACCATCCACCACTATCATTGTACCATCGTCCAGGTATGCGACCCCCTGCCCCGCCTCTTTGCCGTCTTTTATAACCTGCACAACCATTTCCTCACCCGGGAGAACTATCGGTTTTACCGCATTGGCAAGTTCGTTTATGTTCAAGACAGGAACTTTATGCAGCTCCGCCACTTTATTCAGGTTAAAATCGTTGGTTATTATCTTTCCGTCGAGCATCTGGGCAAGTTTTACCAATTTGCTGTCAACCTCTGCAATGTCTTCGAAATCCTTTTCGCAAATCTGTACCTCGATATTCATTTCCTTTTGCATTCTGTTCAAAATGTCAAGCCCTCTGCGGCCGCGATTCCTTTTCAGGACATCCGACGAATCGGCTATGTGCCTCAGTTCTTCCAGCACAAAGCTCGGAACTATTATAGGTCCTTCGATAAATCCAGTCTGGCATATATCGGCGATTCGTCCATCTATTATCACACTGGTATCCAAAATCTTCGGTTTTATCTTGTTGGAATTTGTGTTGGAAATTGCCGGTGCAGTTTGCTGTTTCTTGGGCCATACTTGAACGGGAATCAAGGCAGACAATTCTTCCCCTTTTTTTATTGCAACACTCGCTCCGATGTACCCCAATACTAGATTCGCTGCTATAAGCAAATACGGTCCCATCCACGGAATGCCCAAAAGCGCTCTAGAAAAAAGATTCGCGATAACAAGCCCCATAAAAAGTCCTATAAATCCGTAAAGTATATCCCTCATAGGAGTTTTCTGAAGCCTGTTTTCCATCCACTCCTTGGTTCTGGTCCCCCACAAAAATAGCTTCGGAGTTAGTAAATAAAATATCATTGCGAAAATTATAGAGCTCACTATCTTGCCAGCCCCTATACTGGTTTCGCTCAGGGATAAAAGGTTCAAAAGTTCGTTTACCTTAAATACCATTAAAGAAATTTCGTACCCAATAACAAGTCCCAAAAGCGATAGAGCAGCTTGAATGATTCTGTATATCACTCTTTATCACCTCCTATATAAAGTATTGCCGATTTTTAGCACTTTTTTTCCTTACGTCTAATCCCATTATATAATAAAATCTCCTTCCAATCCACATTTGGAAGGTAAAATGCGGTGATACAAAAAAAACGCCCTTACCCTAACGCTCTTTCTATCATCCTGTGGGCGCTTATCTCATCTATATTTTTCGAAAGGGCGATTTCGCTTGCAAGGATTTGTTTTGCGTTTTCAAACATCCTCCTTTCGCCAGTGGAAAGCCCCTTTTCCTTTTCCCTCAGCCCTAAATTTCTTACAACTTCCGCTACCTGAAATATATTTCCGCTTTTAATTTTTTCCATATTGGCCCTGTATCTGTGATTCCAGTTAGCCGGCATTTTGCTCTTTTCCCCGCGAAGTATTTTGAATACCTGTTCTATCTCTTCATCACTCACGACTTGACGAACGCCTATCGCTTTGACGCTTTTTATGGGAATCATAACCTTCATGTTCTTGAAATGCATTCTCATGACGTAGTACTTCTGTTTTTCCCCCAGAATTTCCTTCTCTTCTATGGCTTCAATAATCCCAGCTCCGTGCATCGGATAGACAACCTTGTCCCCAATGTTGAACATTCCGAAGCCCCCTAAAAAATATAACTTTATTTTATTATTAAATAACATAAAATTCCTGAAATGTCAAGTTAAATTTTAATTATACTATACATAACAGAATTATGTCAATCAGAATTTTTTATGAGCCCCTTTCATTATGGGTGAAAAATATACTTCACATTTTTCTCTATATTCTAACTTAAGTTTGACAAACGCCCGAAGTCATGGATATAATAAGACTTGTAAGAAAATATAGGGGGAATCACAATGAAGGACCTGACCTATGAGGAATTCCAAGCCACGGTCTCCCAGTGCCTCGTAAGGCACAAGAGCATCATAGACGTGCTCACAAAACTTCAAGAAACCGTAAGCCGCATCAACCGTGCCATAGCAAAATCGGTCACCGTATGCGGATGTCTGGAAATCAACGCAAGAAAACAGCAAATCCCCAGCAACATCAGCCTTCAGGACCTGAGTTCATACATGGAAACCCACCTGAAGGGCAATTTGTGCCCCAACTGCAGGGAGATCCTAAAGGAGGAGCTAGGCAATCATCTTTTTTATCTTGCCGCTTTATGCAACTTGCTGAACGTAAGCCTGGAAGACGTCCTTTTAGAAGAAAACGAAAAACTTACAACTCTAGGTATTTATAATCTTTCTTGAATTCCTCAATCCAGAGCTAAATCTATCGCCTCCTTCAACTCTCTCACCCCTACGACCTCAATAGAACCGCCGGTCTTCAAATCCTTAATATTATCGAAAGGTATTATAACTTCCTTAAAGCCAAGTTTTGCCGCTTCATTGACCCGCTTTTCCACGTAACTGACTGAACGTATTTCTCCTCCAAGGCCCACTTCCCCTATTATTACCGCTTCCCTTGCAGGCCTATTTTTAAAGCTTGAAACTATAGCAGTTGCTACAGCCAAATCCACGGCCGGTTCGGAGAGTTTGATTCCGCCGGCCACATTAATGTACACGTCTTCGTGGGTAAGGTTAAGCCCCAACTTCTTTTCCAAAACCGCAATTAACAAAACTGCCCTATTGTAGTCAATCCCTGAAGTCTGTCGCCGGGGCAGGTTGAAGCCGGTAGGGCAGGTAAGCGCCTGGACTTCTACCAAAAGAGGTCTCGTGCCTTCCATGGTGCAAACCACGGCAGAACCAGGTGCGGCTTTCTTTCTTCCCATTAGCAAAAATTTGGAGGGAGTTTTTACTTCTATGAGCCCCGCCTCCTTCATTTCAAATATTCCAATTTCGTTAGTCGAGCCGAATCTATTCTTTACAGCCCTTACCACGCGGTACGATTGATATCTTTCACCTTCAAAATAGAGCACGCAATCCACCATGTGCTCCAAAGTCCGGGGACCCGCAAGGCTCCCATCTTTAGTAACGTGCCCGACTATAAACACAGCCGTGCCAGTCTCTTTTGAAATCTTGAGCAGTCTGTGGGTAACTTCCCTCACCTGGCTGATGCTTCCAGGAGGCGACTCTAAAGCAGGAAGATAGACGGTCTGTACCGAGTCCAGGATTACTACATGAGGCAAAAGTTCCCTCACATAGCTTTCTACAACCTCTATGTTGTTTTCCGCCGCCAAGTAAAGCCTGCTCTCTACTATCCCGAGCCTTTCCGCTCTCAATTTGACCTGTTTTTCCGATTCTTCGCCAGTAACGTAGAGCACAACCTTCTCTATGGCGCTGAGTTTTCCGGCCATCTGGAGCATCAGGGTGGATTTCCCTATTCCGGGGTCACCTCCCAAAAGCACCAGACTTCCCGGGACTATGCCGCCCCCCAGGACCCTGTCGAGCTCTTCTAACTTCGTCTTTATCCGTTCCTCTTCCGAATATTGTATCTCACTCAAAAGTCTGGGCTTATTGTTTAAAGTTGAGATTCTTTTTTCTTCGAAAAAAAGCTCTTCCACAAGGCTATTCCAGCTTTCACATTCGGGGCACTTTCCCATCCACTTCACCGATTCAAATCCGCATTGCTGGCAAACGTATTTTTTTTTGGTTTTCAACAAACTCCCTCACTTTTTATCTAAACTGTAGTAACTTGACAGTTTAGATAGCTGGGCTATTTATAGTCCGCCCTTTCATAGAGTGCTTAGTCCCAGCAGGCGGTGTTTAAGCACCCCTTCTTTTTTCCCTTAAAATGACGGATAAACCCGGCTGCGAACCGAATTTGGGCAATCCTGAAAACCGATCTGCAGCCGGGTATCCTCATCATTCGCCGCTATTTGTTGTCAAAGACAGCTCTTTTTTCTTAAATGTCAGCTTGTCATCCTCTACATCTACCAGCACCACATCGCCCGGCGACACGCTTCCTTTTAAGATCTCCTCGGAAAGGCTGTCCTCCACTTCTTTTTGAATGACCCTTCTCAAAGGCCTTGCACCGTACATCGGATCGAAACCTTTCTTGACTAGCCATTCTTTTGCCTTTTCCGAAACTTCTACGGTCAGGTTGTTTTCCTTCAACCTATCGTTGACTTGTTTTAGCATCAGGTCCACAATCTTCTTCATATGTTCTTCATTGAGAGGATGGAAAACTATAATCTCGTCCACGCGGTTTAAAAATTCCGGTCTGAACGTGCGTCTTAGTTCCTCCATCACTCTTTCTTTCATTTCTTCGTAGTTTCTTGCATCATCTTCTTTAGGTGTAAAGCCTAAAGCCCTGGTCTTTTGTATGAGATTTGCGCCAACGTTGGAAGTCATTATTATCACCGTATTTTTGAAGTCAACGGTCCTGCCCTGGGCGTCGGTTAGCCTTCCATCTTCCAGTATCTGGAGGAGGATGTTGAACACATCGGGGTGGGCCTTTTCTATTTCGTCGAACAACACAACCGAATAAGGTTTGCGGCGCACTTTTTCGGTAAGCTCTCCTCCTTCTTCATATCCCACATATCCCGGAGGAGCACCAATCATCCGGGAAACTGCAAATTTCTCCATGTATTCGGACATATCGAGCCTTATCATGGCATTCTCATCGCCGAACATGGCCTCGGCCAGAGCTCTTGCCAGCTCCGTTTTGCCCACACCGGTAGGTCCGAGGAAGATAAACGAACCTACGGGGCGCTTCGGGTCTTTAAGCCCGGCGCGGGCCCTCCTTATAGCCCTCGCGACGGCCCTCACCGCTTCGTCCTGACCTATAACCCTCTGGTGCAGAATCTCCTCCATCTTAAGCAGTCTTTCGGATTCTTCTTCGGTCAGACGCTCCACGGGTATGCCGGTCCAACTGGAGACTATTTTTGCAATATCTTCTTCGGTAACCGTTGCACTGTCCAGCTTTTGCTCCTGCTGCCACCGGGCTTTCAAACTGTCGACCTTAGCCTTTATTTCCTGCTCCTTATCTCTAAGTCTTGCCGCCTTTTCAAATTCCTGAGCTTTAATCGCAGCGTCTTTTTCTTTTCTCACTGCTTCCAGCTCGTCCTCAAGTTCTTTCAGCTCCGGAGGAGCCGTAAGGCTGTTTAACCTCACCCTGGAAGCAGCTTCATCTATCAGGTCAACAGCCTTGTCCGGCAGGAACCGGTCTGTAATGTATCTGGCCGAAAGTTTTGCGGCAGCAACCAGGGCCTCATCAGAAATTTTAACCCTGTGATGCGCCTCGTACTTATCCCTTAAGCCTTCCAGAATCTTTATGGTGTCCTCCACCGTCGGTTCTTCTACGATTATGGGCTGGAATCTCCTTTCCAAAGCCGGGTCCTTTTCTATGTGCTTCCTATATTCATCAAGTGTAGTTGCGCCTATGGTCTGAAGTTCTCCGCGCGCCAGCGACGGTTTTAATATGTTGGAAGCATCGATGGCGCCTTCGGCCGCTCCGGCTCCGATAATGGTGTGCATTTCGTCGATAAACAGGATAACGTTGCCCGCCTGCCTAACTTCATTTATAACCTTCTTTAACCTTTCTTCAAATTCTCCCCTGAACTTGGTTCCCGCCACCAGGGAAGCCAAATCCAGGCTTACTATCCTCTTTTCTTTCAAAATCTCGGGCACTTCGCCCTCCACTATCCGCTGTGCGAGTCCTTCTACGATGGCGGTCTTTCCTACACCAGGTTCGCCTATGAGACATGGGTTGTTTTTGGTCCTCCGGGTCAAAACCTGAATGACCCGCTCTATTTCTTTTTGCCTGCCTATAACCGGGTCCAGCTTCCCTTCTGCCGCCAATTCCGTCAGGTCCCTCCCGAATTGATTCAGGGTAGGCGTATTGTTGGCTCTCCTGAAGTTCGCCTGTCCTTTTACATCGGTGCCGAGAAGCGTCAACACTTCGTTCCGGGCCCTTTCAAGGCTCACTCCTAAATTGGCCAGCACCTGCGCCGCCACGCCCTCTCCTTCCCTGATGAGCCCAAGGAGAATATGCTCTGTCCCTACATAATTGTGCTTGAGCCTCCGAGATTCATCGAGAGCTAGCTCCAGCACCCTCTTTGCCCTGGGTGTATACCCTATCGGACCCTGAACCGCAAATGGACCTACACCTATCATTCTTTCCACCTGTTCTCTTACTTTAGAAAGCTCCACTCCCAAATTCTGAAGGGCTTTTGCAGCCACTCCTTCTCCTTCCCTTATCAATCCCAAAAGAATGTGCTCCGTCCCCACGACGTTGTGGTTCAGCCGCCTTGCTTCTTCCTGGGCAAAAGCTATTACTTTTTGTGCCCTTTCCGTAAATTTCCCGTTCATATTCTCACCTCACCTCACCTCAATAATTTTTGTCTTAGCAAATTTGCCCTGTTTAAGTCCCTCTCCAAAGGAGTCATGGTCTTTTTAAACACTTCCTGGATATACGACGGTCCTGCTGTTATAAACAGGTTGTTGATTTCCTCGGGTTTTAAATTTTTAATAAATCCCATGTCCACCCCCAGCCTCACGTCGGATATATAACCCATGGCCTCCTGGGTGGACAGGAGCTTTGAATTTGTAAGTATTCCGTAGGACCTCGATATGCGGTCTTCGAGGCGAAGGCGCTCTTCTCCCTTCAAGTTTCTCCTGGCCTGTCTTTCGCTCGATATTATCTGACTCGCAACGCTCAGGAGATTTTGTATTATATCCTCTTCCGATTTCCCAAGGGTTATTTGATTCGATATCTGATAAAGGTTGCCCCAAGATTCGGTACCCTCTCCGTAAAGTCCCCGCACCACCAATCCTAACTGGGCCATCGCGGAAAACAAACGGTCTACCTGTTTCAACATGGTGAGCACGGGTAGGTGCATCATCACAGAGACTCGGATTCCTGTACCAACATTGGTGGGACAGGCTGTTAAATACCCCAGGCGTTCGTCAAAAGCAAAGTCGAGTTGTTCCTCGAGCACGTCATCAACGCGGCTTGCGAGCTCATAGGCTCCCTGCGGGTCTAGGCCTGAAAAGATGCACTGAATTCTGAGGTGGTCCTCTTCGTTGATCATTATGCTTATGCGGCGGTCTCCGCTTATTATAACCGCACCCCTGTCGTCTTTCGCCAGATCCGGGCTTATGAAGTGCATCTCCACCAGCAGATTTTTCTCGGTATCCGATAAGTTCTTCATAAGGAACAGCCTGGCATCTTTAGAAAGAACCGGATTTTTTAAAAAAGCCCTGTACACCGAGTCAATTACTTCCTCCGCCTGGGTCCTGCTCAGGAGGTGCGGAAACGGCACATCTTTTAGATTCCGGGCAAGTCTTACCCTGCTCGTTATCACTACATCGCTTTCGGGGCCCGTGGAATTAATCCATTCTATTTTTGTCGTATCCAGTAGTTCCTCAACCGACACATCCCGCACCCCCATCAACCCCGGCCCAGTTTTTGCTCAAGTTCTCTGATTTTGTCCCTGAGCACGGCGGCCCTTTCATATTCTTCAGCGTTAACCGCTTCCTGTAGCTCCCTTTTTAGCCTTTCTATTTCGCTCTTTATGCGAATCTTTCCGCCTCGCCTTTTTGGAACCTTGCCTACGTGATACGTCTTTCCGTGCAGGCGCCGGAGCATCGGATCAAGTTGCCCTTTAAAAGCTTCGTAACAATGGCTGCAGCCGAACCTTCCTATCTGGGAAAACCGCGGAAAGGTTAATCCGCACCGGTCGCAGGAAAGCGGCTGGGACTTTTCCGGAAATTCTCTCATGAAGGGTTCGAAAAAGCCGGCCAAAAATTTCTGCATCGAAAACGGCTCTCCCTCTAAGTTGAAAGAAACATCGAATATACTTTTTTCTCTGGCACACTGTTCGCAAAGGTGAAGCAAAGTTTTTTCTCCATTTACTATTTTCGTTATATGCACGGTGGCCGGTCTTTTTTTGCATTCATCGCACATCATAATTATCAATCCCCCTTTTCCTCTTCGTGACCCAGCAAAGCAGCAATCATGGCTTTTAAAAGTCGGGCCCGCAACCTATCCCGCTCGGGGAGCGGTATCTCTAGATTCTTTCGATTAATGGCCGCCCAGAATAGCTCTGCCTCCCTTTTTGAAATAATGCCTTCTTCCAGCATAAACTGCACAAGTCCACCGGCTTTAGAACTGGAGATAGAATCGCCCACCAGCTCTATCAATTCCCGCAAAAATTCATCATTTCTTATTTTTAACTTTTTTATCCTTATATATCCGCCGCCCCCTCTGCGGCTTTCCACGATGTATCCCCTTTCGACTGTAAACCTTGTAGTTAGCACGTAATTGATCTGCGAAGGTGCACATCTGAACTTGCTGGCAAGTTCGTTTCTCTGAATTTCCAGGATATTCTTCCCTTCCTGAAACATTTCTTTTATAAAATTTTCTATGACGTCTGCCAGATTGGGCATAAGCGATTCCCTCCGACTGACTCCAACTAATTAATATTGACTTTGACTATCTTTGACTTTTGCTGTAAATATTATAACCCACATTAGAAATTTTTTCAAGAGACAAAATCGGAGGGATAAACTCCCTCCTTATAAATTTTATTCCTTTTTTCTCTTTTTTTTGCTAAGTTCCTCAGAAATTTCAAGCAGCGTATTCATACGCTCCTCCTGTTCTTCAGACGAAGTCCACCCCATTAAACTAGGTATTACCTCGCCATACATCGTGTCATCTGCCAGCTCATCTTCGATGATATCATCCGTTTTCTTTTTGTACAACGCGTCTAATTTTCCTTCTGTATGGCCAAGACGCTTATTCGACTTTTTTTCCACTTTGGCCCCTCCCTTTTTACTGTTTTATTTTAAGTTTTCCCCCTCAGCTTCCCAAAATTCAAACAAATGGAGGGACCTTTCCTTTAACTACTCTTCTTCTGCATGTTTTTTATCCGATTCGGCAATGACCTTTTCGGCTATTGGCCCTGGCACCTCTTCATAGTGGCTAAAGGCAGCAGAGAACCATCCCCTGCCTTGGGTCATTGACCTCAAATCCGTGGCATAACGGAAAATCTCGGCAAGGGGTACCTGAGCCTTTATGTGCTGCATTCCATCCTTCATTTCCATGCCCATTATGCGACCCCGACGTTTATTGAGGTCTCCCATTATATCTCCCATGTAGTTTTCCGGCACCACTACTTCTATCTCGTAGATGGGCTCTAGGAGCACCGGTTTTGCCTGAGTAATCCCTTTTTTGAAAGCCATTGATGCTGCTATTTTAAAGGCAAGTTCCGAGGAATCTACCGGATGGAAGGACCCGTCGTACAGCACCGCTTTGAAACCCACCACCGGGTAACCTGCTAAAACGCCTTCTTTCATAGCCTCCCTTATGCCCTTTTCGACTGCAGGGATATACTGCTTCGGCACCACGCCGCCGAAAATTCTTTCTTCAAACTCAAACCCATCTTCGGAATTTATGGGCAAAAATTCTATCCAGACATGGCCATACTGCCCTCTTCCGCCCGTCTGTTTTTTGTACTTCCCTTCTACCTTTGCTGTACCCCTTATAGTCTCCCTATAGGGGACCTTCGGCACGCTGAGCACCACTTCCGAACCGAATTTGGTGGCAAGTTTTGCCGCCAGGACCTCCAGGTGGATTTCTCCCATCCCCGAGATGAGAAGCTGACCTGTCTCGTTGTTTTTTTCTACCTTAAAAGTCAGATCCTCTTCGGTCAGCCTTGCCAGGCCCGAAGAAATCCTTTCTTCGTCTCCCTTTGACTTCGGCTCTACCGCGAAGGAAATCACGGGCTTTGGAAAATCTATTTCTTTGAGGAGGATCGGGTGGTCTTTATCGCACAAAGTATCGTTGGTATAGGTGTTCTGTAACTTCGCCACGGCTACAATATCGCCCGCTGCCGCAATCTGGACGCTTTCCTGTTTCTTCCCCTTCATAAAGTATAAGTGGCCGATTTTTTCAGTGACACCCCGCTTCGCATTGTAAACTACAGTGTCGGGCTTTATCGTGCCTGAGCAAACTTTAAAAAGGCTCAGCCTACCCACGAACGGATCAGCCATGGTTTTAAACACAATGGCGCTGAAAGGCTCCGTGCTATCGCACCTTCGCTTTTCTTCTTCTCCACTTTTCGGATTTTTGCCATGTTCTGGCATTCCTTCTGCCGCCGAAGGGAGGTAATCGCATATTGCATTCAACAAGAAATTTATCCCCTTATTTGTGAGCGATGAACCGCAAAGAATCGGATATATATTACCCGCCTTTGCGCCAACCCTTAGTCCGCGCTCTATTTCCTCATCGGTCAACTCTTCTCCATCTAAGTACTTGGCAAGCAGGTCGTCGTCAGATTCCGCGGCAGCTTCAATGACCATCAGGCGGTAGTTTTCCACATCGTCTTCAAGCTCCTCGGGCACCGGAATTTCTTTCGCACCTTTTCCGTCAAATTCATAGGCTTTTTTGCGGACTACATCCACCAGTCCCCTGAAACTCGCCTCCTGTCCTATGGGCAATTGGATGGGCACGGCTTTCTGACCAAATACCTCCTGAATTTTTTCAACCACTTTAGAAAAATTGGCGTTTTCTCGGTCTATCTTGTTCACGAAAAACATCCGGGGTAAGCCCCGTTCATCAATAAGTTTAAACATCTGCTCAGTGCCTACTTCCACCCCCGATACGGCACATACGACCAAAACCGCTCCATCCACCACCCTGAGGACGCTTTTTACCTCTCCCACAAAGTCAAAAAAACCCGGGGTATCCAGGATATTTATCTTAAAGTCTTTCCACTCAAACGGTGCTAAAGCCAGCGAAATTGAAATCTTCCTTTTTATTTCTTCCGGATCATAATCTAATGCGGTATTGCCGTCATCTATCTTGCCCATGCGATCTATAGCTCCCGCCGTAAACAACATTGCCTCAGCAAGTGAAGTCTTCCCTGCTCCGCTGTGCGAAAAAAGGCCTATGTTCTTTATTCTGTCGCTGCTATAATTTTTCAACCCGATCTCCTCCTTTTTCGACTTGTACAAATAATTTTATTATTAATTATTGTTATTCTACCTTAATTTACTTTTTTCCTGCTAAATTTCATATTTTCTTTTCTTTATCTTATACTTAAATATTTCGAATATCACATCGACTAAAAAAAAGAACCGGTTTTAACCGGTCCCTAAAACTGGGTATAATTCGGAGCTTCTTTTGTAATGTAAACGTCATGGGGATGGCTTTCTCGTAGCCCTGCCGAAGTAATCTTTATGAACTTGGCTTCTTTAAGCTCTTCGATGTTCCTCGCGCCGCAGTAACCCATTCCCGCTCTCAGTCCACCGACCAGTTGGAAGACAATTTCCGAAAGCGGCCCGCGGTACGGCACGCGTCCTTCCACTCCTTCGGGCACAAACTTTTTCGCATCTTCCTGGAAGTACCTGTCTTTGCTTCCCTCTTCCATAGCGCCGAGGGAACCCATTCCCCTGTAAACTTTAAAGCTGCGCCCTTTGTATATCTCTATCTCTCCGGGGCTTTCTTCCGTTCCTGCGAAAAGTCCTCCGATCATTACCGAGTCGGCTCCGGCCGCAATGGCCTTTACGATGTCACCCGAATACTTGATGCCGCCGTCGGCTATTATCGGCACGCCGTACTTCTGTGCTTCCCTTGCGCAGTCATAGATTGCGGTAATCTGCGGCACACCTATCCCCGCCACTACCCTTGTGGTGCATATAGAGCCCGGCCCCATGCCGACCTTGACTGCATCTGCTCCGGCTTTAATAAGGTCGCGCGTGGCTTCGGCCGTAGCTACATTTCCCGCAATAACATCTAGATCGGGGAACTTCTCTTTTATTACTTCCACAGCGTTGATCACGTTCTCCGAATGGCCGTGAGCCGTATCAACTACCACGACGTCGACTTTTGCTTCGACCAATGCCTTAACCCTGTCCATCATATCCTTGCCGACTCCCACAGCAGCCCCTACCAGCAGCCTTCCGTTCTTATCTTTAGCAGCATTTGGATATTTTATCGCTTTTTCGATGTCTTTTATTGTTATGAGGCCTTTTAAATTGAAATGTTCATCGACCAGAGGCAGTTTCTCTATTTTGTGCCTTTTCAAAATCAGCTTCGCCTCTTCGAGGGTAGTGCCCACCGGAGCCGTGACAAGATTTTCTTTTGTCATTACTTCCCTTATCTTTTTCGTCATGTCGTCTTCAAAGCGGATATCCCTGTTGGTGATGATGCCAACCAGTTTTCCGTTTTCCGTAATGGGAACGCCGGATATTCGGTATCTTGCCATAAGCTCCATGGCTTCTCCTATGGTGTTGTCCGGCGATAGAGAAAATGGATCTACTATTACGCCGTGCTCGGACCTCTTCACCTTGTCCACTTCGAGAGCTTGCTTTTCTATGGGCATATTTTTATGAATGATCCCTATGCCGCCTTCTCTTGCGAGGGCAATGGCTAGCCTCGCCTCCGTCACAGTATCCATCGCGGCGCTTACGATGGGGATGTTTATCTTTATGTTATTAGTAAGCCGTGTACTTACATCTACATCTTTAGGCAGCACTTGAGACTTAGCAGGAAGCACAAGAACGTCATCAAAACTAAGGCCTTCCTTTCCGAACTTATCCTCTAATTTATCCAAAAAACCGCCCCCTGTACGTGTTTATTTTTATGTGAAAGTTTATCAAAATTCGCCACAGGTGTCAACAGTTCGGTTTTCAAAAGTGCTGCACTTCCCTTTCTATTTCTTCCACCGAAAATCTCCCGTCGCCGTTCATAAAGTTAAGGATATGGTCCATCTGGCTTTCTACGTGCTCTGTGCTATTTGAAACGCAAGCCATACCTATTACAGCCCACTGAAGGTCGTTTTGCTTCCCAACCTCCGCCACTGACACGTTGAACCTGGTTTTCAATCTCTCTATAACGCTCTTTACGACTTGCCTCTTTTCTTTCAAACTGAAAGCATCTCCGAGAAAAATTTCCACCGTCATAATCCCCACTACCATTTTGCACCACTCCTACTTATCCACATTATTCACATCATTTTTCCACAGTTTGTGGAAAACTTATTGTCTTTTAAGAACCTTTCTGCTATAATTTTATTGGCAAATAAAGGGGAGTAGTTCGGGCATCAAGCCTTCGAAAGCTCAACATGCTGGCGCAAAGCGCCTGGGCTTTCGCCGTTTGCGGGAACGAGACCTTTATTCCGGCATTTTGCGGAATAGAGGTCTTAATTTTTTGGAATATATAATCCGGGAGGTAATGTAGATATGGACCTGAAACTTTTCTTCACGGCCTTTTGGCTGCTTTTCTTAGCGGAGCTCGGCGACAAAACCCAGCTTACCGTTTTCACACTCGCAACCCAGTACAACAAACCCCTACCTATATTTTTGGGGGCGTCTTTAGCATTGGTCTTGGTAACCTTTTTAGGCGCAGT
The DNA here is from genome assembly GCF_900142995.1 of Caldanaerovirga acetigignens. Classification (NCBI taxonomy): domain Bacteria; kingdom Bacillati; phylum Bacillota; class Clostridia; order Thermosediminibacterales; family Thermosediminibacteraceae; genus Caldanaerovirga; species Caldanaerovirga acetigignens. The sequence goes on from NZ_FRCR01000010.1 coordinate 27,439, forward strand.
ATTCGGCCATGCGGCAACTCGTTACATACCTGCAGTATACATGAAGGTAATAGCCGGGGTGCTTTTCGCAGGCATAGGAGTATTTCTATTGGTGGAAGGACTCCCCCAATTGTTGCAGCAACTAGGAAGGGGATGAAAACAAAGTCCCGGGATTGACCCGGGACTTTTACATTCCCTAATTGCATTTTGAATAGCCGCAGGACCTGCAGACCACACACCCACCCTCGTGCTCGAGCAAGCTTTTGCACTCGGGACAAACAGCCTTACTTCCTTTCTCCATGCCCTTTTCGCTTGATGAAGAGTCCAGAGTCATCGCCGTATCGGAAGACTCGTATATTTTCTTTAAGTATTCCACGCCATTACTGCTTTCTTCGCAACCTTCGCCGATATGCCTCTCTATTGCCCTCGCTATGGCATCCGGACAAGACAGCACCTTGATGTCCTTATTGTTTGCCATCTGCCTCAGTGTCGAGTGACAGCGTATTCCTTTCAGCTGTTCCACAATGGACTTTACATCTATGCCGGAACGAAGCGCCAGCGATATAAGGCGACTCGTGGCTTCCGACTGGGACGGACATCCGCCGGCTCTTCCCAGGTTTGTGAATACCTCGCATATTCCATGTTCATCGGAATTTACCGTTATATAAAGGTTGCCGCACCCTATCTTGACCTTTTCGGTGCTGCCGTAGGTTATGCTGGGCCTCGGCCTTGGTTTTATCCTTTGCGGCACCGCTTCGCAGGAACAGGTACTTTCAGTGAGATCCTCGCTTTGCCCGGTGCCCTTTTTGAGCACCTGTTCCTCGCGGCTCCCGTCTCTGTAAACCGTTACTCCCTTGCAGCCCAGCTCGTAGGCGAGAAGATATACCTTTTTGACATCTTCGCGGGTGGCGCTGTTTGGGAAGTTTACCGTCTTTGACACCGCATTGTCGGTGTATTTTTGGAAAGCTGCCTGTATCCTCACGTGCCATTCCGGCGATACTTCGTGAGCCGTTACAAAAACGCGTTTAATGTCTTCCGGTATCCCCGGGATACCTTTAAGCGAACCTTTCTCGAGAACCTCTTCCATAAGTTCCTTGCTGTAAAGTCCTCTCTTTTTCATCTCCTCTTCGAAAAGCGGATAAACTTCGATAAGACGCTGCCTGTCGAGGACGTTCCGCTCGAAAGCCAGGGCAAACACCGGCTCTATGCCGCTGGAGCACCCTGCTATAATGCTGATAGAGCCGGTAGGGGCAATGGTGGTCACCGTCGCATTCCTTATTGGATTTGCCCCGGGAACGTCATACACGCTTCCTGCAAAATTCGGGAAGGCTCCCCTTGTTTTTGCAAGCTCCCGTGAGGCTTTTCTTGCCTCCTGCTGTATGAAGCCCATTATATCTTCTGCAATTTTCAAGGCTTCTTCGGAATCGTAAGGGATGCCAAGCTTTATAAGCATGTCGGCAAATCCCATCACTCCGAGGCCTATCTTGCGGTTGGCCTTGGTCATTCTTTCTATTTCCGGGAGCGGATACTTGTTTACGTCAATCACGTCGTCCAGGAAGCGGACGGCCGTATGGACGGCCTGTTTCAGCCTTTCGTAGTCTATTTCTTTATCTTTGACAAACTCCTTTAGGTTTATAGAACCCAAATTGCAATTGTGAACTATCATCCCCTCCGCGATGAGTGAATGAGTTACGGGTTCCGAAACATCATAAACGTATGCTCGACCTGCCGGGGTCACTGACTTTACCCGACTTCGTCTAGAATCTCTATATTTTCTCTTCTGATTTTCTATCCACTTAAGTAATCTCTCCTGTTTGGCAGGATTTAAATGGAATCCGATGAGCCCGGCAAAACGCGTCAGACTTTCATCAGTAATTATAACACAGCTCCATTCGCGCCCGTCTTTACAATGGTAAGTCTTGACGCAGGACTTAACACCCAGTCCGAGCAGCAACAGTTGAACATCGCCGGCAAGCTCCCTGGATGCCGTTGTAAGAAAAACTTCAGCGCGAGAGGGGTTAACAGAACCTTCAGCTCCAAATAGCCCTTTCAAGAACTCAATCTGAACTTCTCTACAAGCCATCATCACTGAATTGGGAACCCGCTTATTTTTCGACAAGGCAAATTCTAAACCACATCCTGTAAGGAATTTACGAACTCCCGCGTTGGTACATGCCACTGTCAGCGTACCATTGGCGGCTCGGCTTCCTGCCGGAATTCTTCCGTTCGATATGGAGTTAATCAAACGAGCACAGAGTTCCTGATTATAAAATTTTCTTGCCTGTAAATCGATTTCTTTTTCGGGAAACGCCCCATCCGGGAGATATACATAATCATTTTCGGTTAGCAAGCCGGCTGGGACCCATCCGCGCTGGGTCAGTATTTTATGGTCCGGCGTAACCCGCAACCGCTGTCCGTTGTGAAGCTCGACAGTTACTATATCCCTCTCACCTATAGGAATGACGGTGGCAGGTCGGAGGATAATTCCAGTTTCGTTCGTAAAGAGCCCGTCAGTATAGACCCAAACCTGTTCACCCCGGCTCTGTCTCATATAGGCCTCTTCAACAGTCTCCCAACCTTTATCCGTCATAATTCGGGTATCTGCCGCGAAACACGATTCGTACGGCAGAAGAGGTTGCTCGCCACAATCCAACGAGATGAAGCCGTTAGTGATCCACGTTAACGTCTCGGGTTCAGTAACATCAAAAACCTCTTCCCGCCCTATGAATTTTATTGACTCAATTTCATCCTCAAATACTGCCGGAAGTTCGACATCATCGATTTTACAAAGCTTACCGGAGCGCATTTCAAAAAATTTCAATGTTTTTTCAGTCGAACAAAACCCTATCTCACTCATGAAGCGGCTGCTGAGAGAAGGTGGAATGCGAATTTCGTAGTATTCTCCAAACGCATAGGCACGCTCGTTACCGGAGCTGTCGCAATAAGTACCGAACCCCACCGCCCTTTCTCGGACCTGCTGCCTTATCTTGGCCATTATCCCGAAACCCTGAAGTAAAAGCTGGATTTCCCGCAGTAGTTCCTTGGAGGCTGAAGAGGCCCTTATACCCCCGTCAGCATCTATTGAACCGGAGCAAGAAAAGAAGGCAGACAGAAAAGCGGCGACAACGGATTTTTGAGCCCGAAAAATGGCTTTCGGCACCCTACGATATCGGGAACGGCCGGGTATAGCCCCAAAGGCTTTCCAAACCCGCCTGATGCTCTTCGGCAGTTCAAGAATCGTAGTTTTACCCCGCATTCTTAGTCGATATTGTACATGCCACGAATCAAGAATATCCCTGGTTCGCTGTAAAAGTTCTGCCTCGTTCTGACCGAAATACAGGGCGCTCGTACTGCTGTAGTATCCGCTGCCCACTAACATACCAAGGAGGAACCCGTACTCCTCATTAAACTCAAGAGGCAACAGCCAGCCGGTCCGCTGTCTGAGATTAATTACTTCGAATGCCCTCGGTAATAACCTGTTCTCGGGGAAAGCAAAGCCGCTCTGTAACCTAACCCTATCTCCTGGCTTCAGCTCTCCTATGGACACCCACTTACCATCTGAAGTCTGGAGTTTGTGGTCTTTAGTCGCCTTTAAGCAATATCCTCCTTTAGTAACAACCTCGAAAATATCCTGGATTCCGTTATTATAAACTGCCGTAATGGGCTTGAGTCCTTGAGGAGTTACTATTCTGTCACCTACTTTGAGTTCGGAAGCCGGAACAAGGCCGCATTCGGTAGCCACCAGCGTATCACCGGTCACGCACGGGTTCGTGCTTTCTATCTGGCCCACGTGAGGAGTTGGATTTGCGGCGTTTATCCGGTCTATAAAAACCACACCCGGCTCGCCGTTTTTCCACGCCATCTCTACTATGAGGTCGAAGACTTCCCTTGCCTTCAGCTTGCCCGTGACCTTTCCGGTGTTGGGGTCCACCAGCTCGTAAGTGTCGTCGTTTTTTAAGGCCTCCATGAACTTATCGGTAACAGCAACACTTATGTTAAAATTGGTAAGTTCCCTGTCGTCTTCCTTACAGCGGATGAACTCCAGAATATCAGGGTGGTCCACCCTGAGGATCCCCATGTTAGCTCCTCTGCGACGGCCTCCCTGCTTTACCGCTTCCGTAGCCGCATTGAACACCTTCATGAAGGATACCGGCCCCGATGCTTCCCCGCCCGTCGAACGAACCAAGGCACCTTTGGGCCTAAGCCTGGAAAAAGACATTCCTGTTCCCCCACCGCTTTTATGGATGAGAGCCGCATTTTTAATGGCATCGAAGATGCCCTCCATGGAATCTTCCACAGGCAGCACAAAACACGCCGAAAGCTGTCCCAGCTCCCTTCCCGCATTCATGAGGGTCGGAGAATTGGGAAGAAATTTTAGCTCAGCCATTAAATCGTAAAATTTTTCGGCCCAGTATTCAGGGTCGCCCCCGTAGTTTTTCTCGGCTTCCGCTACCGCCCTCGCTACCCTTTCTATCATGTCCTCGGGAGTTTCCGTTATATTCCCTTCTTCGTTCTTTGCAAGATACCGTTTTTTAAGCACCACTTTGGCGTTTTCGGAAAGATTTATTTTCTTTTGCTTCACCTTTTCACCTCGCTTTATGAAAACCATGTACAAGTCCATTATAGGCATAATGGTGACTTTTTTTCAAAAACAAATTGAGACAGGTTTTTGATAAATTGCTCTTCCATTTTAATTCGTTACGAGTCCAATCTATCAATTGCTGACTTTTATCTGCGGGGCAATAAAAAAAGCGGCTTTTGACCGCTCGAAAACTTCTAATTGTTCTTTTTGCTGCATTCCCCGCATAATCCGTAAAACTCCGTCCTATGGTAGAAAACCTCCCATCCGTTTTTCGCAGACACTTCCTCGTCTATTTTTCGGTTCACATCAATACCTTCCACATCGAAAACCCGACCGCATCTCAAGCATACAAAATGATAGTGATTTTCAGGATTTCCGTCATACCTGCTGCACTTTTCGCCGCAATTTAATTCCATTATCTTCCCCATTTCTTTGAGCACCGACAGGTTCCTGTACACTGTCCCTAGGCTGATGTTTGGTATTTTTTTTCTGACCTTCTCGTATATCCAATCGGCTGTGGGATGAGTCTTCGTGCTTTTAAGAACTTCCAGGATAATCGCCCTTTGCTTGCTATTTCTCAATGGCCTTTTTTGCTCTTTGCCCTGCATTTTATTTCATTTTTCCTCCTTGGGATCTTCAACCTTTACAAAAGTATCCTTTGCTTCGCACTGCGGGCATTTTTTCGGTTTGCAGCGGCCTTCTTTTTCGCACCCGCAAATGCTGCATTTCCAAACGGCCATATTTCACACCTCCTCAATAAACTAGTAACTATTATTATTTCCGTTACAGCAAAACTATATAACAACTCCTAAAGAAAGTCAATAATCGAATATTTTATCGCCATTTTTATTTTTCCCAGTTGACGTAACGAAATTATCGTTGTATAATAGATTACAACAATACTTGTATACAATTATTCATTTGGGGGTGTATCCAATGAAACCCTGCAAAAAAATGATGATGTTTGCCGACAACATAGAAGATGCGGAAAAGATAATGGAGGAATTCCTGGAAGACTTGCTCTTTGATTCGGCATACATGGAATATTGATTTTTTAACTGTTAAGATACTCTTCTATCTTTTTCATTTTTCGTTTTGCGAATTCTTCCCCCAATTTTATCAGCTCTGGAATCATGTAAAAGTCATCGTAACCTATACCCTGCACTTCTGGATAAAGGTAAAGGGCAGGGTAATCTTTGTGGATGCAATAATCGATTTCGGCGCCCATAATGTCAACAGAAGCCATAAGCACATCTATTATGGAATTTATCTTTCGCTTTCCTTTGCTTTTTGCTAAATCCACGGCCACGACTTTCGCAGCCCCCTGGTGAAAGGCCACGTCAACCGGTACGTTATTTTTAACGCCACCATCTACAAGCTTCCTGCTTTTTATCCTTTTAGGGACAAAAATCCCGGGAAGAGATATGCTAGCCCTTACGGCACTTGATACCGGAACGTCGCTTATAAAAACGGTATTTCTCAATCCCTCTCGAGGGATATTTTTTTGCGGGCAAAACACCACCGTCTCTGAGCTTTCCACATCCACGCTGACCACAGAAAGCGGAATCTTAAGTTCATCAAAAGTTTTCCCAGTAAAAAGGTCGTCCAGCCAATGCTCGATTTTGTCTCCCTTAAACAACCCATCGGGCCATTTCGATAAAGCGGTCGGCTTGCTCAGCCAAAAACGGTATAAAAAGGCCAGTATCGTAGCCAGCGGAAAAGCCGGGTCCAAGACTTTCCAGGGTTTTAAGCATTTTACTTCCTTCGCAAACCAATCTATATTCACTCCGCAGGCGTAAAACGCCGCCGCTATACTGCCCGCGCTGGTCCCGGCAACAATTTCAGGATATATCCCGCTTTCTTGGAGTGCTTTTAATACCCCAAGGTGCACCGCCCCCCTGAATCCCCCTCCACTTAGAACTAAGCCGAACCGGTACTTCTTAGTTTTTTCCATCTTCCTAACCTCCATTAAAATTTTCTACCAAAACCGAAACAGCTTCCTAAAATATATTTAATGATAAAAACCCGATAATTGTGTTTACCTTAGCTCAAATAAAAACCCCCGCGGTTTAAACCGCGGGGGTTTTTTTTACCTCGGAGGAAGTTCAGGAGTCTCGCCGCAGCGCTCGAGGAGCGCCAGCCATCTGCTGTCCACTTCTTCCTGGATAGCCTTGATGAGGTGTTCGTTGCCGGGCTTGAAAAGGTGCCTGAACCTGCCCTGGGGTTTTAGGAACTCCTCTATCGGCACGTATTTTTTGGGCTTGTAATTCAGCTTCCACTTGCCGTTTTCAACTTCGAAAAGCGGCCAGAACCTGGTTTCTACAGCAAGTTTCGTTATTTCCACAATGTCTGGGGTGTTATAGCGCCATCCGCGCGGGCACGGTGAAAGCACGTTTATGAAAGCCGGACCTTCCACTTCCAGTGCTTTTTTGGCCTTCTTGTGGACATCCTGCCAGTTGTTTATCGCCGTCTGGGCGACATAGGGGATGTTGTGGGCCGCCATTATAGCCGTCAGGTCCTTCCTTGGCTGTTGTTTGCCGGGGATCACTTTGCCCGCCGGGCTCGTGGTGGTATCGGCTCCTATTGGCGTAGCGCTGGAGCGCTGGATACCGGTATTCATGTAAGCTTCGTTGTCCAAACAAACGTAAACTATATTGTGGCCTCTTTCCATGGCACCTGAGAGGGATTGAAGCCCTATGTCGTAAGTTCCGCCGTCGCCGCCGAACGCTATGAATTTAAAATCTTCCTTCACCTTGCCCTTTTTCTTCAAAGCCCTGTATGCAGCTTCCACTCCGCTGACGGTCGCACCTGCGTTCTCAAAGGCATTGTGGATAAAGGAGCATTTCCAAGCGGTATAGGGATAAATGGTGCTGGCTACCTCCAGGCAGCCCGTCGCGCATCCCACTACCACGTTGGAGCCTTCCGCCGCATTTAATATCATCCTGACCGTTATGCCGTGGCCGCAACCGGCGCATAGCCTGTGGCCTCCAACGAATCTTTCTTCAACCTTGGAAAGTTCCTTCAAAGTCGCCATCACGACACCTCCTATTCTCTCAGACCCAGGTATTTTACGGTCTCGTCGACCCTGCCGGTCTTCCTGATGTTCTCAAGGTCCTCGAAAACCTGCTGAACATGCTCGAGTCTCAGATCCCTGCCGCCCAGTCCGTATACGTAGTTTACCACCTTTATATCGTTCTTCAGATCATATAGAGTATTGCGGATATCGGCAAACATGGGACCTCCACAGGTCGAAAAGGTTTCGGCTCTGTCCATAACGGCTACGGCCTTGACTGCTTTTAAGGCTTCGCGGATCTCTTCCTGGGGGAACGGCCTGTAGACTCTTGGCTTCAAGACTCCAGCTTTAATACCTTTGGCCCTTAGCTCGTCTGCCACTCCCTTTGCAGTTCCTGCCGCGGAATTGAGCACAACTACCGCCACATCGGCATCGTCTAATTTATACGACTCGATGAGACCGTATTCCCTTCCGGAAATTTTCGCAAATTCTTTGCCTACTTCTTTTATTACTTCCTTTGCCGCCTTCATGGCTTCAACCTGCTGACGTTTGTGTTCGAAGTAAAAGTCGTACATGTCAAAGTTGCCCATCGAAATGGGGTTTTGCGCATCCAGCAGGTAATCGTCCGGGACATAAGTTCCCACGAAATTTTTCACGGTCTCGTCATCTAATACCTCCAGCACGTCCATGGCGTGGCTGGTGATAAAGCCGTCCATATTTACCATTACAGGCAGGCGCACATCCGGGTGCTCCGCTATGCGCACGGCCTGAATCATGTTGTCGTAAGCTTCCTGGGCGTTCTCGGAAAAGAGCTGTATTACCCCAGAATCCCTGAGTCCCATAGCGTCGCTGTGGTCGCAGTGGATGTTTATGGGACCGCTCAACGCTCGGTTTACCACCGGGAACACGATGGGAAGCCTCATGGAAGCGGCGATATAAACCACTTCGAACATAAGCGCAAGGCCCTGGCTGGAAGTGGCGGTCATGGCCCTTGCTCCGCCGGCTGCCGCACCTATAGCGGCACTCATTGCGCTGTGTTCGCTTTCGACAGCCACGAACTCGGTGTCAACTTCGCCGTTGGCTACAAAGGATGAAAAGATCTGCACGATTTCGGTCTGAGGTGTGATCGGATACGCAGCCACAACGTCTGGGTTTATTTGTTTCATCGCCTGTGCTACCGCTTCGTTTCCGGTAAGAGCCACCTTAGTTTTCATCCTTGTTCGCCTCCTTTACCTTTTCTATCTCATCCTCGGAGACCATATCTATCGCATTGACTGGGCAAACTTTTGCACATATACCGCAACCCTTGCAGTGTTTATAGTCGAAGGTCTCGAACTTGCCGTCCTTTGCAATGACGGAAGCATCGGGGCAGTATCTCCAGCAGAAGAGGCAGTGTATGCAGCGCTCCTTATTCCATACGGGCCTTATCGACCTCCAGTCGCCGGTCTCGTAACTATTGGCATTACCCGGTTCATATATGTTGCCCGCCCTGGTGAGTTCGTGCCATTTCATATCGGAGCGCACCGCTTTTGTCCTCGTGCCAGAACCTAGATTCCTGTTCAACGGACCGTATTGAGTCATTCGCCCTTCACCTCCTGGTGAGCCCTCTCGATAGCCTTTAAGTTGCCCTCGATAACTTCGGGCTTTGATTTAAACTTCTTTGCCAACTGCTCCCTCATGCGAGCCATAAATTCGTCGAAGGGTATTACACCCGTTGCCCTGATAAAAGCCCCCATCATCGGAGTATTGGGAATCGGCCTTCCTATCGTCTCAAGCGATATCTGGTTGGCATCTACGGTATATATCCGGCCTCCCTTGATACCTAACATCTCCCGCACTTCCGATGGCGCCTTCGTGGTGTTTATGATGTAAATTCCGTCTTCTGGCACCCCGTCGATTATATTGGCCTTACCTATCAGCGTCGGGTCGAGCACTATAACAATATCGGGGTTCACCACATTGGAGTGGATGTAAATCGGCTCATCGCTTATCCTGTTAAAAGCCTGGATTGGAGCACCCATCCTCTCCGGCCCATACTCGGGAAAGCCCTGGACGTACTTCCCCATCTCGGCCACCGACTCGGCCAGCATCAGAGCCGCCGTCTTTGCCCCCTGGCCGCCCCTGGCATGCCAGCGGATCTCCAGCACCTTAGCCATGAAATTTCCTCCTTTCGGAATTTTTTCCTGTTATAAAACAATAATTGTATATAAGTGCTGTAATAGTACAAATGTAGATTTAGGTTATAACAGAACCTTTAAGCCTTGATATTGCTGCTCATCATAATATGATACAGCAAACTCTATTAAAGTATAACAGAGAGGAACTTCACAGTCAAGTGAATTTTCTTAACTATGATAACTATAAGTGCTTCCTTTGAGATTTGCTTAATTGGCAAACAAAAGCAATTATGGATAAAAGTTTTAAAGCATAATTTATTAATAAAAAAACCTGATCGCAAAACAGTACAAAAAAAAAAGAAAGCTAATACCGTGGAACTCCTTAAGCGCTTAGTTTTTCCGATTCTATATAAAGAGCCTCCTCTGAATAAAATTCGTATATACTTCGCCCCGCCGGAAAAAGGCGTTGTCCATTATTTTAAGGTGGAAAGAAATATTGGTGGATATACCTTCTATTTTCAACTCTTCTAGAGCCCTCTTCATTCGCAAGATCGCTTCATCGCGCGAAGGCGCCCAGGCTATAATCTTAGCTATCATAGAGTCGTAAAAAGGAGGGACGACATAGCCGGTATATACGGCCGTGTCAACCCTAATACCAAACCCACCCGGAGCATGGTAAAACTGGACCTTGCCCGGCGTTGGAACAAAATTTCTCATAGGGTCTTCAGCATTTATGCGGCATTCAATAGCGTGGCCGTTTAACTTTACATCTTCCTGTTTTATTTTTAATTTTTCCCCCGCTGCTATTAGTATCTGCTGTTTTACGAGGTCTATTCCTGTAACCATCTCCGTTACTCCGTGTTCTACCTGAATCCTGGTATTCATCTCTATGAAATAGTAATTTCCGTTTTTATCCAGAAGAAACTCAATGGTGCCGGCACTGTAATAACCCATAAGTTTTGCGGCTTTTACGGCATCATTCCCGATTTTTTCTCTTAATTCAGGAGAAAGGGCCGGTGACGGCGCTTCTTCTAGTACTTTCTGGTGCCGCCTTTGTATGGAACAGTCCCTCTCATAAAGGTGAATAACATTGCCGTGCATATCACCCAAAATCTGGATTTCAATGTGTCTTGGCTCCTCGATGTACTTCTCCAGGTAAATCTGCGGGTTACCAAAGGCCGCTTCCGCTTCCTGCCTGGCAAGGGCAACGGACTTCCTAAGCTCTTCCGGGTTTTGAGCAATCCGCATGCCCCTTCCTCCTCCTCCAGCGGTGGCCTTTATTATGACAGGATACCCTATCTTGCTTGCCACTGATAGTGCATGGTCTTCTTCTTCTATGATTCCTCCAGAACCGGGCACCACCGGAATTCCGGCCTTTTCCATTTCCACTTTAGCCGAAGCTTTGTCGCCCATAATCTGTATACAATGGGATGAAGGCCCTATAAAAGCAATCCCGCATGTCGCACACATTTCTGCAAAATATGCATTTTCAGCCAAAAAACCATATCCCGGATGTATTGCATCGGCTTTTTTTATCTTTGCAGCCGCTATTATATTCTGTATATTGAGGTAGCTTTGTGCAGCAGAAGGAGGCCCTATGCACACACTTTCATCGGCCAGTTTAACATGAAGGCTGTCCTTGTCTGCCTCCGAATATACCGCCACCGTTTTGATGCCTAATTCTTTGCATGCCCGTATTATTCTTACCGCAATCTCTCCTCTGTTAGCAATGAGTACCTTTTTAAACATCCACACCTACTCCCTTTCTAGCCTGAAAAGTGTTTGACCATATTCCACCGGGTGGCCGTTTTCCACCAGTATTTCCACTACCCTCCCGGCTACATCAGAAGTTATCTCGTTCATTAACTTCATGGCTTCGATTATGCATAAAGTCTGTCCCGGCTTTACCTTGCTCCCAACTTCCACGAAAGGCGGCGCATCAGGGGCTGGTGCCCGGTAAAAGGTTCCCACCATTGGCGATTTTACTTCTACTATATTAGCAGGGCTCCCTGAATGCTGCACTTTCTCAGGTTTTTCCTCCAAAGCCACTTCTTTTACACTTTGACTTTGGGTGATATTTCCCCTTTTAATATTTAGTTTTACTCCTTCGCTCTCTATGCTGAGTTCCGTTATACCCGTCTGTTCTAAGGTCTTTATTAATTCAGTGATTTTTTTGAGGTCCATACCTTCTTCTTCAACCTCCCTTTCTCTTTTTTCAGCATTTATGTTTTGACGCCCTCCTCCAGGCATGAGTTTGCCTTCCTTTCGCTTTTCCATGAATTTCTTAGCCACCTGAGGAAAGAGGGCATAAGAAATAACATCCTCTTCGCTCAATGCAAGTCCTTCTATCTCAGCCCTTGCTTTTTCCATACCGGGTTCCAAATAATCGGCGGGCCTGCCTGTTATAGTTTTTTCGTCCCCTATAACCTTTTTCCTGACCTTTTCATCAATTTCAGCAGGGGGCCTGCCGTAAAAACCCTTCACATAATTTTTCACTTCTTCCGGAATTATCTTATATCTTTCACCTATCAATACATTTAACACAGCCTGGATTCCCACTATCTGGCTTGTAGGAGTAACAAGCGGCGGATACCCCAGTTCGGCCCTGACCTTAGGTATCTCCTCCAACACCTCTTTTAGGCGGTGTTCGGCCTTCTGTTCCTTAAGCTGGCTCACCAGGTTTGAAATCATCCCGCCGGGAACCTGATGTTCGAAAACCCCCATGTCGGTAAGGCGAGTTACTCCACGTTCAAATCCAAGCTTACGGCGAAGTTCATCAAAATATTCGGCTATCTCAAACAAAAGATGTATGTCAAGCCCTGTGTCCCATTGGGTCCCCGAGAGAGACCTCACTAAAGTCTCCACCGGCGGCAGCGAAGCACCAAAGGCAAGAGGAGTAGTTGCAGTATCCACAACGTCGACGCCCGCCCTCACAGCTTCAAGGTAAGCGCCCAAAGCAAGCCCTCCGATGTAGTGGCTGTGGAGCTGCACAGGCAGCCTTAGCCTTTCCTTGAAAAGCTTGATGAGGTCATAAGCCACAAATGGCGAAAGAAGGCCAGCCATGTCCTTTATGCATATCGAATCAACACCCATTTTCTCCAGTTCTAAGGCTACCTCCAAATAATGGTCGATGGTATGCACGGGGCTTATGGTGTACACCACCGTCCCTTGGACGTGGGCTCCTTCTCTTTTTGCGATTTTTATCGGAAATTCCATATTTCTCAAGTCGTTTAGTGCATCAAAGATTCGAATGATGTCTATTCCGTTTTCTACAGCCTTTCCAATGAATGCTTCCACCACATCGTCCGGATAGTGCCTGTATCCCACCAGTGACTGGCCCCTTAACAGCATCTGGAGGGGAGTCTTTTTGACGTATTTTTTGATCGTCTTCAGGCGCTCCCATGGGTCCTCATCTAGATACCGAAGGCATACATCGAAAGTCGCACCTCCCCATACTTCTAAGGAGTGGTATCCTACGCTGTCTATTTTTTCGAGTATGGGAAGCATGTCGCTTAAAGTCATCCTTGTCGCCCACAAACTCTGATGCCCGTCTCTCAAGGTCACATCAGTAATTCTGACCTTGTTCACAACCCTATCCCCCCTGATCGATTCTGAATTTTCATGAATAATGCATAAAATTATTTTTGTAATTATACATTAATACCGAATTATTGTCAATTATATTAAAAATTTCATTCGGAAATAATAAAAAACCCTTCGAACCAGCGAAGGGCAGTCTGGACCTATTATAGCCTTTATAGGATATTTTTCAGCGCAATCAAAAGCACCACCCCGGGAATTCCTAATAAACCAACAATTAACGCGTTGATCGGATTTATAGCAATGTGAAGTCCCACGTAACTTCCTATAAAGTTCAGGAGGACCAGTACAAGGCCACCTACTACTGCATTGTAAACCAACTTTAATACCAGCCTTATTGGCCCTAAAAGCATCCTGCCTATGGCGTAGAGCATCAAAAGCCCAAACGCATAGGCCAGAATCGCCCATAAGTCAATTTGATTCACGGCCTCCACCTCTCCGGGCTTTTTTGTACATACTTATTACTGTTTCCCAGAGGTTATGCCCTGTTCCCGTGCTTTTTTTAAAAGGTAAATGAATTTTCTCCTTGCCGCCTCCATTGTATAAATAGCATGGTCCACCAGGTCCGGGTCCGTCACACACTGGAAATATTTTTCCGCTGTCAAAAGCTCCTCATGGGCTTTTTTAACTTCGTCGCTCAGAGAAAACTCCTGGGGCTTTACGGTGCCATCCTGGTCTTCTAGCAAAAAAGATGAGAGTTCCGAAAAAAATCTGGCAATATCCTCCATCTTCAAAGCAACCACCTCTTTTGAAATTTTAACCATATTTTTTAGGTTTTATTCCGGTGGTTGGCAAAAAGTGGGATTATCCCCAGGATCGCCGATGACGGAACTGTAATAAAAAAAGGAAACGTGGAAAATCCGGCGAATATTATAACGTTGATTATTTATTTTCAGGAGGTCATTAAAATGCCTAATTTCATTGCCTTTTTATCCTACGCCCTCATAAACACCTTTACTCCGGGGCCGAACAATATCTTATCGATGACTTTCGCGACAAATATGGGGTTCAAAAAAACCTTCAAGTTCATTTTGGGAGTAGCCGCCGGATTCACGGTGGTAATGATAATTTGCAACTACTTTAACCTCTTCCTTTTTTCTGCCGTACCTATTACGGGGGAAATTATGAAAATTTTCGGTGCAATATATATAATTTATCTTGCGGTGAAGATATTAAGAAGCAATTCGGATGAAAATAATTCACTTATGGAAAAAAGCAGTTCCTTTGGCGCGGGTCTCCTGCTACAATTTTTCAACCCCAAAGTCATCCTCTACGGTATAACCGTAACCTCGAGTTTCATAACGCCTTACTACAAATCGAATCTTTCGATCATATTGTTTTCCCTTTTTCTTGCATTTCTGAGCTTTCTTTCGACATGTTCCTGGGCCTTATTCGGCACTGCATTCCAACGAATACTTAAAAGGCACCATGCCGCATTTAATGCGTTAATGGCAATTCTCCTGCTTTACACCGCTTTTTCCATCTTAAAATCTTAGCCCTGAATTTTGCAGCAGACTTTCATGTCATATCTATAGAAAAAGAGCACTATTCTTTGTGCTCATTTAATAGAATATCTTTTCCCTATATTTCCCTTCTACCTTCCAGCGCTTTCGCAAGGGTTATCTCGTCTGCATAGTCAAGGTCCCCGCCCACCGGCAGGCCGTGGGCTATGCGCGTAACTTTGAGCCCCAGGGGTTTTAAAAGCCTTGCAATATAAAGCGCCGTTGCCTCGCCTTCCACATCAGGGTTGGTAGCAATTATTACCTCCTTTACACCGGAGGGAACCCTGGCAAGAAGCTCCTTTATCCTTATATCATCAGGACCTATACCCTCAAGGGGTGATATGACGCCGTGCAACACGTGATACAGCCCTTTGTAGTCCCTCGTTTTTTCCACCGCCACCACGTCCTTGGGCTCTTCCACCACCATTATTGTAGTCTTATCCCTGTGCGAGGCGCTGCATATACTGCATGGGTCTACATCGGTAAAATTCCCACAGACAGAACAGTATACTATGGATTCTTTTGCGTTGGTTATAGCCTGGACGAGGTTTGCCACCCTTTCTTTCGACATCTTCAGTATGTAAAAAGTAAGCCTCTGAGCCGTCTTAGGCCCTATGCCTGGCAGTCGCGAGAGTTCATCTATAAGCCGGGCTATAGGCTGTGCGTAATACGCCATATAAATCCTTCCCTAAAAGAGCCCCGGTATATTGAGGCCTCCGGTGAGTTTTGCCATTTCGCTCGTCACCATTTCTTCAGCTTTCTGCAGGGCTTCGTTGACAGCAGCAAGGATCAAATCTTCCAACATCTCCACATCCTCCGGGTCCACTACCTCCGGCTTAATCTTTACTTCCACAAGTTCTTTTCTGCCATTGGCCACCACCTTTACTGCGCCACCGCCTGCTGTCGCTTCTACGGTCCTTTCTTTGAGTTCCTCCTGGAGCTTTGCCATCTCTTCTTGCATCTTTTGGACTTGCTTCATCAACTTATTTACATTTCCCATACCGCCGAAATTTTTCATAAGCGCATACCTCCATTATTAATTATTAATCTTCCAGTTCCACCAGGTCCTCGCCGAAAAGCTCGACGGCGCTTCTTATAAATTCCTCATCGGACACATCTTCATCCTTCGATGCGGCTACCTCTTCATTTTTTTTTAATCCTTTTATTATAGCTTCCAATCCAGTAACGCTTCTAATCCCTTCTTCTATCAATTTTTTCTGCATCTCGATAAGGGTCTTATGCCCGTCGTAGCCTCCAAACGAAAGCACAAGCATTCCATTTTTCATATCGATAGGTTCAACCCTGCATTCCCTCATGACGTTTACCAAGGCCATCTTTCCGGACTTTTCTAATTCTTTCAACACGTCCTGCCACATTGCCTTTAATTTCTCTAAAGCCATGTCATCTCCTTGCCCCTGCCTCTCCGGGTTTTCCGCGGCTTTCTCCCCCGGCGAATTTCCCATCTCAATTGGTATGCTTTTAGAAAATTCTCCTTTCGCGCTTATCTTGGCCGCTTCAATATTTTTCCCTGCCGCATCTTCTTCTGCTTTTTTTGCATCTTTCCCCTTTATTATGCATTCTTCCTCAGCATCATCATTCAACGTTTCAGATGCTTCATTTTCTTTTTCCTGTTCCAAGCGTGCTGGGTTTTCTATAAGCTCTTTCAATCTTCTTTCCAGATCTTCAATCCTTTCTTCCAAAACTGCAAGTCTCGCAATTTCTCCTGTATTCCCCGTCCAAAGCTCCGGCATGGCAAGTTTTACCATGGCTGCTTCCAACAAGATCCTCGGCTGGGAGGCCCACCGCACATCGCCGGCAGCTTTTTTTAACAGGTCCAATGAATTTAGAATTTCTTCTATAGAATAAATCTTTGTCAACGCTTTAAGGCTGTCATAATCTTCATCGGTCAAGTCGACGAGTTCCCGGCTTGCGCCTATCTCCACCATCAGCATATTCCTGTAAAGAGTCATCAGATCGTCCACAAAGCGCATGAGGTCTTTGCCGCTTTCTACTACTTCTTCAATTACATCTAAAATCCTGCCAGGATTCCTTTCCTTTGCAGCTTTCGCTATATCTATCAAAAGGTCATCGCCCACCGCACCGAAAAGAGAAAGCGCATCTTCAAATGTAAGTCTGTTTCCGCCATAAGAAAGGGCTTTGTCGAGCAAGCTCAGGGCATCCCGCATGGACCCTTGGGAATTTCTCGCAATAAAGGCAAGAGCTCTCTCGTCGGCCTCAATGCCGTTTTCCTTTGCAATCCTCTTCAGATGAGGAAGCATTTCCCGTCCCTGAACTCTCTTAAAATCAAATCTCATGCACCGCGACAAAATCGTAGCGGGAAGCTTGTTTGGCTCTGTGGTTGCCAGAATGAAGACCACGTGACGAGGCGGTTCTTCTAGAGTCTTCAAAAGAGCATTGAAAGCCTCAGTAGTAAGCATGTGCACCTCGTCGATTATATAAACCCTGTAGCGCCCTTCAGAAGGCGGAAAATTCACCCGTTCTCTCAGGACCCTGATGTCATCTATTCCCCTGTTAGACGCGGCGTCCATTTCGATGACATCCATCATGGCCCCTTCATTTATGGCGGTGCAATTCTTGCATCGGTTGCAGGGTGTGTCTGTAGGGCCTTGCTCGCAATTCAAGGCTTTTGCCAAAACCCTGGCTGTGCTCGTTTTCCCCGTACCCCTCATGCCACAAAAAAGGTAGGCATGTCCTATTTTCCCTGACTTCAGCTGGTTTTTTAAAGTCTTGACAATGGCTTCCTGCCCCACGATTTCATCGAAATCCTTTGGCCTGTACTTCCTGTAAAGGGCTACATAAGCCATGGAAAATCCCCTCGACAATAATTTCCGGATATTTCAAAAGCCGCCGAAGCTATCCGGCGGCTTAAAATTTTGGCCGTGCACCCTCCGTCGATTTTTCCCTCCGGGCGATACTGAGACAGTTAGCTCCGACTAGGCAACCCCGCGGCACATGGAAGGGCTTCCTTACCGTTGCTTCCTTCCGGACCTGGCGGGGTTCGGAAGTTTCCATTGCGCGGGACCCGGTCGTCCTCGCCACTTATCCCAGCCGGACCCCACAGGGAAGAAACCTCGGGAGGGAATTCGACCCCACTACAGCGGATTGTGGGTGCAGGGCACCGCTACCTCCCCGTCTAGCACGGCCAAATTCTTCTGCAGATATTCTGCAAAGTCTATTATACTACCTTTATCGAAAAATAGCAAGGCAACGTTTTTTACAGTGAAATTTCGCCATTTTTAATCCTTCTTGCCAAATCTTTCACTTTCTCTTCGATTATCCTTGCGGTTTTTTCGAATTCCTCTTCCCCTTTTCCCGTCGGGTCTTCCAGGCCCCAGTCCTCCACGTGCTTTGCCGGAAGGTAAGGACAGTTCACGTTGCAACCCATTTTTATCGCTATATCAATTTTAGGAAGTTCGTTCAATAATTTCGGGTACTGGTCTTTTTCCATATCAACCCCATAAAGTTTTTTAATGATTTTTACAGCATCCGGATTAATCTGCGATTTAATTTCCGTTCCAGCGGAATAAGCTTCGAAAACATCCGATGCATAAAGCCTAGCTATAGCTTCCGCCATCTGGGACCTGCACGAATTATGGACGCAGACAAAGGCCACTTTGGGTTTCATTTCTCCACCCTTTCGTCAATCAATTTAAGCATTTCCATCCTTTACAATCATAGTAGTTCAGACAATCTTCATAAGTGGAGGCCTTCCCTTCGTTTCAGGGCTTGGCTTAATTAATACTCCTCCCTGGAACTTTAAAACTTAATTTTATTATACACCTTTCGCTCTTTATTTCCAACAAACTAAACAAGGCAGATGAAATCCATCTGCCGTATTTCCCGAATTGGTACAAATAATCTTTATTCTCCTATTCTGCCATTTTTAAAAACTATTTCGTACAAACCTATCATCTCTTCTACTAAGTCTTTCGCCAACATAGCATTCATTAAATGGTCTTGAGCATGTATCAAAAGTAGGGAAATCTCTTGCCTTTCTCCCTGCACTTCTTTTTGTATCAACTCTGTCTGGACGTGATGGGCTTCGATGATTTCTTCTCCTGCCTTATTAATGCAATTTTTAGCCTCATCAAAATCCCCGTTCCTTGCATGTTTCAAGGCCTCAAAACAGAAACTTCGTGCATTACCTGCACGAGATATTATGGTAAAGACTATTTGTTCAGGGCTCATCACTCATCCTCCTATTTCCCAGCTAAATATTTTAGGCAGCCGGTCTTTTGATTCGACCGGCTGCTTTTTTATTTTTCAAATATCACAACTCTTCACCGTTAGTTGCTATGACGTTTTTATACCAGTGAAAACTCTTCTTTTTAATCCTTCTCAAGTCTTTCAAATCAAACTCATCCCTGTTCACATATATAAAGCCATATCTTTTGCTTATCCCCTGATGGGTGCTGACAAGGTCTATGGCCGACCAGGGGCAATACCCTATCAGATTTACTCCTTCCGATATAGCAATTTTCGCCTGCTCTATGTGCTTTCGCAGGTAATCTATACGGTAGTCGTCGTTAACAACATCGCCTTCTTCAAGCGCATCGTAAGCACCCAGGCCGTTTTCCGTAACTAAAAGCGGCAGATTATATCTGTCGTGCAATTCTCTCAACGTAATCCTAAATCCCAGGGGATCTATTTCCCATCCGAATTGGGTTTTTTCAAGATACGGATTTAAAACCCCTTTATAATAGCCGGGTTCGCCAATAACTATCTGCTGGTCTCCCGTGGAATTCTTAAATCCTTTACCTTCGTCGAATTCGACTGTTGCCGTGGAATAATAATTGAAAGCTATAAAATCGGGTTTTGCTTCTTTAATTATGTCCATATCGCCTTCTTTGATTTCAGGTACGCAATTTTCACTTTCCATATAGCTCCATGCAACGCTGTTATAACGCCCGAATACCGGCACATCAAGATATAACCAATTTCTTATAGATGAAAAAGTCTGGGCTGCTAGGACATCTTCCGGCCTTGAAGAAGCGGGATAGACGTAAGCTATGTTCGGGGCGGGTCCGATTTTCGCCCCCGGACACATTTCATGACACAGCTTAATAGCCTTTGCTTGAGCTAAAAACATGTGGTGATTTTGCTGATAAAGCTCTTTTTTGAGGTTATCGGATTTAGCCTCAATCATCCCTAGAAACGCTCCGAACATTACTATCATATTTTGTTCATTAATAGTAAGCCAATATTTAACTCTATCTCCGAAATATTTAAATAGCGTTTCCGCATAATTTTCATAAGCCCGTATTGTGTTGCGGTTTGCCCATCCACCTTTTTTTTGTAACTCGTATGGCAAATCAAAATGGTATATCGTCACAATAGGTTCTATATCGTATGCTTTCAATTCATCTATAAGTTTATCATAAAATTCAATTCCTTTCCCGTTCAACTTTCCACTACCTTCAGGAAATATTCTAGTCCAGGATATAGAAAACCGGTACGCTCTGAGTCCCATTTCAGCAAATAAAGCTATATCTTCCTTATATCTGTGATAATGGTCGCTAGCCACTTTAAAATCGGTAACTCCTTCATGAGTTTTCCCTACATCAATAACAGAAAGTCCCTTGCCATCTTCATTCCACGCGCCTTCTACCTGATATGCAGAAGTAGAGGCACCCCAAAGAAAGCCCTCCGGAAAGCATCTTTTATTTTCCATAATTTAAAATCCTCCTCAACTTTCTTTAATCGCAGGTTTCACTTCCTCCTCATAAGCATTTTCATCTGCTATTTTGAAAAAAGGATAGTATATAACAGCAGATAATATTACTAACACAATCTGCAATACAGCAATTCTCCAGCTCCCCTGTAAAAGACCACTAACAATTATAGGCGTTCCTAATGGCATCATTGCTCCCATCAACGGAGGCACAACGCCAATTGCAGTTGCAATATATGCTACTACTGAAAGAATTATAGGTGTTAGTATAAAAGGAATGGCCATCAACGGATTTAATATAACTGGTGTGCCGAATATTATTGGTTCGTTTATCCCGCAGATGCCAGCTGCAATAGCAAGTTTCCCCAATGTCTTATATCTTTGGCTTTTTGCTTTAAACAACATCAACAAATTAAGTCCTAATGTCGCACCGGAACCGCCTAGAAGAGTATAGCACATAAGAAAGGCAAATCCCGGAATATTTTGCATTGGGAGTCCGGCATTAAAAGCTTCTAAGTTTTTAAGATCTAAAGCCATCCATATCGGCATCATCACTGATATAGCAACTAACATTCCATGAAGCCCTACTAGCCACAAAAGGTGTGCAACAAACATCACTAGAACAAAAGCCCATATTGTTCCGCCTAACCCTTGTAAAGGTGTTTGAATAAATGAATAGATAAAACTATGGATGCTTCCGTAAGAAGTATTTTCAAAAATAACCTTTATTGCTAGAACAACGGCGCTTATAATAAAACCGGGAATCAGGCCTGCAAAAGACTTCGTAATAGTAGGTGGCACTCCTTCAGGCATTTTTATTACAAGCCCCTTTTGTACCAAATATGCATAGAGTCTTCCTACAAAAATTCCGAGTATTATCGAAACAAAAAGTCCCGTAGCTCCCAACCATTCGAACGAAATATAATTAGCAGTATTTCCATCTTTTTCAATAACCGCTAAAGGCGTAAGGACTAAAAACGCAACTACTCCAAAAAGCCCTGCTGCCGGGCTGTCTACGTCAAATTTTTTCGCAGCCCCCCACGCTATTAAAAATACTCCAAGCAGCGAGATTATATCCGTTGTGAAATTTATTAATATTGAAAGATACTGTGATATTCCTGTTGATGTAACAAAAGTTTGATAAGGAGCAAAGGGCAAGTTCTTCAAAAGGGTGGCTATAGCACCAACCAATATAATAGGCATTAATGATGTTAGTCCTTCCATAACTGAACCCAAATATTTATTGTTCGAGAAACTAGTAGCAACAGGCATAATCTTTTTTTGAAGTTCTTCTAAGTTAAATTTCATTAAAAATTCCTCCTTCCTTTTATTTTAAAAATCTACTTTTCGCCCATTATTTTCAAAGCAAACTCAAGCACTTTTTCTCCGTTCATCATGCCATAGTCCATAGTATCAATAACTTCTATCGGAAATCTGTCTCCATATTTTTTCTTAAATTCATCCTTTTTAAATCGGATTTGAGGCCCAAGCAGTAGTACGCTAACGTTTTCTATTTCTTTGTCCAAGCTTTCTCCTGAAGTAGCCGTTATCTCAACTTCTACCCCCCTTTCTTTAGCAGCTTTCTGCATTTTTGTTACCAGCAAACTAGTAGACATACCAGCGCCGCATACCAGCAGTATCTTTTTCATAAAATCCTCCCCCTTTTTTCTCTCTTCTTTGTAAATATATTTTGAGCAAATCTCGTGCCAAATTAAAAAAGGCCCATTTTAGGCCTAAAATGCCAGGTCTCTATAAAACCGTATTAAAGTGTATTATTAGTTCTTTGTTTGGATACTAAAAAGTGTATTAACTAAAGTGAAAATACCAACTTCATTATCATAACACACTCTTGATCTGGAATTTTAATATTAAAATCTTTTTCAAAAGCAGCAATCGACTTTTTGACCAAATCGAATTTTTCTCTGTTACAATTTATAATCTCGTCAAAATTCATAATTAATGGCAATTCTTTTCCTTTCAATATCCTTTCAATAACACACGCAATATGAATTACTAATCCTATCATCACATCTTTGTTTAATAAAGCACCAGCGCTTATCAACCTCATGAAGAACTTTCTAAAAGAACTTATATAAACCTTCGAATTTATATCCAGGTTTTCATCAACTACTTGCGCCATATTATCAATTGCTTCAAAGTAATCCAATATCTCAAGTTTTTGTTGTAATTTATTTTTAAAATTTTTGTCAAATATTTGTGAGGTTGAGATATAAACCAAAGAACCATCTTCCGGATCTAGAGCACTTACAACTGCAAGAATGTTTCTTTCATTTTTAATCCGGTCTAGCTTGTTCTTAAAATCTTTTTTATTTTCTATTTTTAACGGAATCACATCGATACCTTTTTCTTTCAGCCCAAATTCCTTTTCTAATATTGTCTTCAACTTCACAGCCGTTCCTTCACCTGTTATACAGGCAGTGACAATGACGTTCTTCCCTATATCCCTACCATAATCCACGCTATCCCTATAGATTCTCCCAACATAGGGGCTAAGGTTGACTACCGCATCGTATACCTCTTCCAGGGAAGCCCTCATTATGGCCTTCCTCGCAGCTTCGAGGACCATAGGAGTAGATACCATCTCTACAGTCTTTACCGGTATTCCCGTCCTCTCATATATCATATCGCCGAAAAGGACAAGGGAACCCATGTCGACCAAAAGGAGAACTCCCCTTCCCCGATTCACCTTCCGCACTATATTCGTCAGGTTGTCAAGGGCTACTTCCGGTTTTTGGTCAAGGGGCATATTGTAACCGACTACGATATCTTCGTCCAGGAGCCTGTTTGAAACATCCGCTATGGAGGTTGCAGCCGCCTCTCCGTGCATGGCCACGACGACGCCGACCCTCTCGTCCTTTTCCGCTTCCTCTTCTTCGAGGCACAAGAACATTGCCACAAATCCTACCTCATCTTCCGGAACTTTTATTGCGAATTCTTCCTCAATTTTTTCCCTTAAAAAATTCGCCACTTCGTACTCCTTTTCGTATACCTTCCTTATATTTTCCAGTTGATGGTTCACTATCTCCTTCCCGCTTTTTATCCTTTCTATGGAACTTGCCACATGCATCGAAAGGCCGTACAAAGTCTTATCAGCGAAAAACCTCCCAAGCTCCCTGCTTGCATAATCCAAAAACTCCCTCACGATATCGACTACCCTCTTGTCCACAACTTTGTAGAGTTCTTCTAAATCGTCATTAGCTAAATTTTTCATGAATTTTTTAAGATAAGTTTCTATATCGATGCTCATTATCAGCTTTATATCGCTTTCACTCAAACCCTTTTCCTCAAGAGCCCTCCTCTTTTCTTCCAAAGCCTCGTATAAATTGAAGATCTGCTTTTCTTGCTGGACAACGGGCGAAAAAGCTAAGGAAGAAAATTTGACGATTTCCCCCGTCACAAATTTGTCTATTTCATCCTTTAACTCCCTGTATTTCAAAAGCCCCTTTCTCACGTAATCCGGCAAGTCTTCGGTGTGCACGCATAACTTATCGTCCCGCTTCATCATATATCCCAGATACGCCTTTGCAATGGAAAGTTTTATATCGCTTTTAAGTTGCCCTATGTTGCCAGGGCATTCATAAAGCAGCAAGGCCTTCAGCGCGTTAGAAGTTATGCTTATATCGGCCTTTACAACCGCCGCCTCCGCTTTAAAAAAACTTTTTACGAGCTCAAACCTTTCCTCTACCGTCCTTTCCGAAAGGTTCGGCAGCTTTATAATCATCGGAATTCGCCTTATAAATGTCTTTAATAAAGCCGATTCTATCGATTCGGTCGTAGCGCAGATAATCAGAACCTGCGCTTTGTGCTGGCTTTCGGTTTCACCGAGCCTACGGTAAAGTCCCTTGTCCATCAGGTAAAACAGCATCTCCTGACCCTCAGGTGGAAGCCTGTGAACTTCATCGAGAAAAAGAATGCCTCCGTCCGCTTTTTCCACAAGACCCGCTCTGTCCCTATCAGCACCGGTATAAGCGCCTTTTTTCACCCCGAAAAGCTGCGCCATCAAAAGCTGGGGGTTGTTGGCGTAATCGGCACAGTTAAAAACGATGAAAGGGGCGCTACTTTTTATCCTGCCAACTTCTTTTGCGAAATTGTACATGACTTCCGCGAACATGGATTTGCCGGTCCCCGTCTCGCCGAGCAATAGCGTATGAAGCCCGGAAGGCGGATAGATGATAGCTGCTTTTGCCTGCTGTACTGCATTTTTCAGGCTAAGATTAGCCCCAATTATCGCATCAAAGGAATCCCTTTCTATCCCGATTGAACCACTAACTACAAGGTCGATCTCTTTCACTTTATACAAAACAGGCTTTCCCTCAACCTTTTCCACCTTTCCCTCCCTGTAAAGGGCATTCAAATCGCTGGATGCATTGGTCCGCTGTATACCGAGGGCTTGAGCGATTTCCGTTGCTGAAACTCCGATTACCTCTCCCCTTTCGGCAAACTGCCTTTGACAAAGTTCCTTAAGGCATCTGTAAACCTTATCAATCCTCTTCACCGTATCCCCCCCTTCAATGCTATTTTATCACAAGAAACGATGGTAATACACATTCATACACAAAAATAAAACACCGCTTTTTATAAAAACAGAAGCGGCATCATACCAC
This sequence comes from Caldanaerovirga acetigignens, assembly GCF_900142995.1. Taxonomy (NCBI): domain Bacteria; kingdom Bacillati; phylum Bacillota; class Clostridia; order Thermosediminibacterales; family Thermosediminibacteraceae; genus Caldanaerovirga; species Caldanaerovirga acetigignens. The sequence goes on from NZ_FRCR01000010.1 coordinate 52,549, forward strand.
TAATAAGGCTTAATTTTCTAGCTGTAGTCGCCCCATCGTTTTTGGGTTTGACTTCCATTCAAATTTTTAATTTTTTCTTAACCAAAATGAGTCCCAAAATCAAAAAAATCAACGACCCTACAGTCATCGAATAGTAATCCATATAAAGCACAACCTTATCCCAAGCATTCCCGGCTAATCTTCCCAGGAAAACCAGAACTGTATTCCAGATAAACGTCCCTATTACAGTTAGAAGTAAAAAGATATTCATTTTCATCCTTGCCATACCCGCAGGGACCGAGATTATGCTCCGCATGAAGGGTATAAATCTGCATATCAAAACGGCCTTGCTACCATATTTATCAAACCAGCGCCTTGCATTGCTTAAATCCTCTTTTTTTAAGCGGAACACCTTAAAAATCCCTCTGCTAAAAATTCTTTCTACCTTCTCAGTAGTGAACTTTCGCCCTATCTCATACAAAAAAATTGCACCCGCAACTGCTCCTAAAGTGGCAGATACGACGACCCCCCATACCTTCATATTCGTATAGACGGTTACAAAACCGCCAAAAATAAGAATTACCTCGGAAGGTATGGGCGGAAAAATATTTTCTATTGCAATGAGAAAGAAGATGCCGGCATAGCCGTAATTGTTGATAATTTCTATGATAAATTCCTGCATTGTATTTTATTTTCCTCCGGCTTTCCATTATTTTAGCCAAGTTATTTTTCCTTCCCTTTTTAAGAAACCGGACGCCTCTCGAAAAATAAATTTATCGCCGATAAATCCTCATCGAACCCTTTATTAGTTTTTGATGCACCTTTCAATAATACATCCTTAATTTGCACGGGATTACCTGTCCTAAGCCAATCTTGAATATAATACACTAATGTTTTATAATCTCCTTGAGAATTAGTAGCCCTAACCACATCTTCAATCTGACTTATTATCGTTGGTTTTGTGACTCCATGCTTATGTGCAACTTTTTCGATAGCATTGCCGATTTCAATAAGATAAAAGATTTCTTCCTTATCTCTCCAGTTGTTGTCCTCAATGTATTTTTTATAGTAATGTGATATCAAATCAAGACATGTCTCTATTTTTTTACTTGCCATTTTTATCATTCCTCCTAATAAATTTTAATTTTTTTATAAAAACCCTAGATGTATTTTTTGGACCTTTTTTATTCCCGAATTGCCCTTCAGTATCTTTCCCGAGGCTCTTCTTATGTCTTCACAGGTAATAAGCCTCAAAGCTTTTATGTCGGCATTATCAAGGTCAATGCGCTCGGCCTGCATTAACAGACAATTTTGAAGAAGCCGCCTTGCCTCCCGTCCGTTACCGTAATCATCGCTTTTAGCCCTTTCTTTAAAAAATTGTACGGCTACTTCTTCCCACCCCTCTTCCAGCTCTATATCTAAATTTTTTGCAAGAGTGTGGAATATCATCGGCATCTCTTTTTCCGGTGAGTAGGGGTAAAATTCAATAAAGAAAGTGATGCGCGACGCTATCCCCGGATTGCTCTTTAGCCAACCTCTAACCAAATTATGTTCTTCGGCGACACCTCCACCGTAGCCAGCGAAAATCACCAACTTATTGCAGTTCTTTGAAACATTTTCAAGCTGAACGCATAATTCTGCAAGTATCTCTTGCGAAAATGTATCCAAACCAATTCCATCCGTCGCAGATACAGAGTAAATCTCATCCAAAAATATCACATCGTGTTCCTCAAACAATTTTTTCGTCATAGGCGCACTATGACCTACAAACTGTCCTTTGCAAAGCGTTACAGCGCTGCCGGAAATCATACGATTTCCCGGCAAAAGTCCTTCTTCGCAAAATATCTCTCCCATAATTTCCGCCAGGCGGGTCTTTCCCGTACCTGGTGGTCCGTAAAAAAGGAATATTGGAGCAAACTCAATGGGAGACAGGCCAAACTTTCGTCTTACCTTCCTTAACTTCAGCAATTTCACAGCCTGAAGAATTATTTGTTTTTGTCCATCGAGTCCGTAAATCTCTTGGTTTAACCTATCGTAAGCAGATTTTTTTCTTTGCCCAGAGCTTTCTCTAGGATTTCCGTCAAGCCCAATACTGCAATAATCCGTAGTTTCTACCTCCAATATTTCTCCGTCGCCTATTTCAATTCCTTCTAGTAGTTTTTCAAATATCACATCGAGATCCTCTTCTACTTTATCTTCCAAATCGACTTTATAACCTTCCCCGCTTATAAAGGCAATTGTGATCATCCTCAACTCTTCCGAATCCGGACGCTCGATTATCGCTGAACAAAGTCTTTCAATTGCCGAGACGTCTTTAATCATCTCAAGAAATCTCCTGTATTTTTGCTTTTTCCTTTCAAGACCAAAAATTTCGTATATAAATTTTACATCTTCCTCTATCTTAGAAATCGGCAGTCCGGTTTTAATCGCTACCCTTATGCAAGCAGCCTTACTATCCCGATCAAGAGAATATCTCCTTTTTTTATTTACCATCTTCATCAATTCAACCCTCCATTATAATATTCCGACAGGGAGTCGGGGTTATATTTATCATAATACTCATAAGCTTTATAATAAAGTTGAATGGGGGTTTTTATCCTCCTATGCTCTATCACGCTCTTATATTTGCGGTAATAATATACGGCTGCAGCGGAAAGATCTAAGTAATACCTGCCTTTCTTTTTTTGCGCTCCAAGTCTCTTCATTATGTTTATCGCCTCATGATACTTTAAATTTTTTCCGCAGGTAAGATAATAATAAATTACTCTAAAATCAAAAGATGATATATTCATTGCTAAACCCTCCCCCTGCTAAATTTAATTTTTATTTCAATCTTGACCTTCATATCTTTTAATTTTCAACACTTTCCCCTCGCTATCAAACAAAGCTGTTATCTTAGTATCCGGTTTTAATTCAGGGTGACTCAAATAAAAGCGAGTTAGACCATCAATTCTACCTTTTACAGTCCTGTGAGTTTTTGCGGTTATCTTCTCTCCATAGTAATCTATAATTATCTCCTCGCCCAATGGCATCACCTTACCCACGCTACTTTTTGCCCCAAGGGTCAATATCCCAAATTTTACCTGTGTTTCCGTCAGTGTATGGATTGTAGTTTCATCTTCCTTTTTCCCTTGCATTCTTACGCTCTTTAACTTAACTGAATCAATACTCAGGTCTTCATTTTCAAGGTCTATATTGAACAAAAATTCCACTTCCAGAACTATAGAAGCTTTTACGTTTCTTTTTTTCACATTCATTATGATCGCTCCTTTCCGTTTAATTTTTGCCATCTTTACCATAGTTTAATTTATAGATTAATTATAGTTTGTATTTGTTAATTTGTCAATATATATTTCTTGTTATCATGTATTTTTTTATCTTGTCTTCATTGTACATCTGCAATGCTTATTTAAATAAAAAAAACACACTCCCTTCTTCACTAAAACCGGAGTGTGGTCAATAAATCAGCATGGGTCAAGTCTTGAGCTTCTTCTAGAATTAGGCTTACTTTTCGTAATATTCATTCTTCTATTCAAGTTAATTTTAATTCAAATAAACTACATTGTTCCGGATTTTCCAAAAGCTTCCTCATTCGGTCAGAATAAGGTACTAACACCTTTCGCACATCGGCTTTAGGAAAATCCGATTTTGACAACCACCAAACAGTATTAACCGCGTCTTTTACCCTTATCTTTCGTTCTTTATCAAATTTCATGCTCCCTTCGCATCTGCGTTATCAACAATCCTGCACAATACAATCGCGTTCTACTTCGGTTGCCATTCCTTCCACACGTTGCCTATCAATGCGGTTGAGGGTTTTAGCGTCTTTTCACCCTCTTGCCAGCCCGAAGGCATCACTTCACCGGTTTTCTTGTGATGCTGAAAGGCTTTAATCTGCCTGATCAGCTCGTTTGGATTTCTTCCCACCGGAGGAGTCAATATTTCCGCAGCTTGAATTATGCCATCAGGATCTATCAAGAATCTCCCGCGGATGTTCACTCCCGCCTCCTCATCGTAAACTCCATATAGCCTTCCTATGCTGCCATTTTGGTCTGAAACCATCGGGAATGGAATTCCGCCTTCTACCATTTTCGACAGCTCAGTATCATTCCATATCTTGTGGGAATACACGCTGTCGACGCTTACGGAAAGTATCTCGACATCGAGCTTTTTCAGAGTCTCATAGCTAACTGCTATGTGCGAAAGCTCGGTAGGTCAAACGAAGGTAAAATCTCCCGGATAAAAACAGAGCACCACCCATTTGCCTATGTAATCTTCTAGGGAAACTTCCTTTATCTTCCCCTGGTGGAAGGCTTTAGCTTTGAAATTCGGGGCCTTTTTCCCTACCAGCATATCTGCATCTCCTTTCCTAAATATAAATTAGATTACAAATTCGACAAAAAAAAAACCAAAATCCTGCCTTAAATTTAAAATTCTTCATACATTTTTCTTTATTTATGTACACCCTTAAAAACTATAAAATAAAAAGACCACACTCCATCTCTTACGCAGCAGTGAACATGGAATGCGGTCATGTGGACTAAAAACCAATATTCTTTTGTATATATGATTCTCTTAAAAATATGCTAAAAACTATATCCCTTACTCCTTGTCCCTTAATCCTTGCAAACCCAATAAAAATGGCGGAGAGAGCGGGATTCGAACCCGCGAGACGGGCTTAACACCCGTCTACTCGATTTCCAGTCGAGCGCCTTCGACCACTCAGCCATCTCTCCGCACGGTCTACCTAAAGTTAAATATTCTATTTTAAATGGCGGAGAGAGTGAGATTCGAACTCACGAGGCGGGGTTGCCGCCTACTCGCTTTCGAGGCGAGCGCCTTCGACCTCTCGGCCATCTCTCCACCAAGATTATCTTTTTTGCCTGAAAAATTCCTTCAGCAAAGCTCCACATTCCTCCGCCAGGACCCCCGATATCACTTCAGGGTGGTGGTTGAACCTTTCCACTTCGAAAAGGTTTACCACACTCCCTGCAGCACCAGCTTTCGGGTCCCAAGCGCCAAAGACCACCCTGTCGAGCCTTGCTAGTATTATTGCCCCTGCACACATAGGGCATGGTTCTAAAGTTACATACAAGGTACACCCAATGAGCCTCCACGAACCCATCGCCTCGCAGGCCTTTTTTATGGCCAAAATCTCAGCGTGAGCAGTAGCGTCCTGGCTCATCTCCCTCGTGTTATAGGCCCTGGCGATAATACTCCCATCCTTAACTATCACCGCTCCTACGGGCACTTCGTCAATATCGAAGGCCTTTCGGGCTTCCTTCAAAGCTTCTCCCATGAAATGCTCATGAGTTAATTCCTGCATTACCTTACCCTTTAAAGTACAATGAATGGTGCGCCCGGGAGGACTCGAACCCCCGGCACGCGGTTTAGGAAACCGCTGCTCTTTCCTCCTGAGCTACGGGCGCATGTTCAAAAAAATAAGATTTAAATTAAAATGGTGCGCCTGGCAGGAGTCGAACCCACAACCTTCTGATCCGTAGTCAGACGCTCTATCCAGTTGAGCTACAGGCGCATGAAGTGGCGGAGAGAGCGGGATTCGAACCCGCGATACGGATTTTAGGTCCGTATAGTCGCTTAGCAGGCGACCGCCTTCGACCTTCTCGGCCATCTCTCCCCGGTCCTCTGGCAGAGGGGGAGGGATTCGAACCCCCGGCCCTTTTGGGGCACTGGTTTTCAAGACCAGCTCCTTAAACCACTCGGACACCCCTCCGCTTTATGCGGCAATACAAAGTATAGCATATTGCAGGTCTATTGTCAACCGGATAGATTTATCGTAAAGTACTCGTGGTCCAGCAAATTCACAAAAAGGAGCCGGTTCCTTAGAATTTCTCCCCTGCCTATCAGGACCTTTACTGCCTCACTGACCTGAATAGCGGCGACCACTGCCGGAGTGAAAGAGGGATTCCCGAGCTGCGCCTCGATTCCCTTATTGCCCGCACCAGTGTATATTCGATGCAGTGTCCTGTCTCCCGGAAAAACTGTTGTTACCTGCCCGTACCACCCGGCAATAGCTCCGTGAATCATTGGAATTCCGACTTGTTCTGCAATTTCTTCAAGCAAAAGTCTTGCTTTTATATCGTCTAAAGCATCCACTACTAAATCGTTTCCCATGAGAATATCCTTGCCATTTTTTTCGCTGAAAGCCTCTTTTACCGCAATCACTTTTACATCGGGATTTACAAGTTCCATTCGCTCTTTGGCCTTCAATGCCTTGCTTTTTCCAAGAGAATTCATATCCGATAAAATCTGGCGGTTTAGGTTCGATTCTTCGAAAACGTCTTTATCTACTGCGGTGATTTGTCCGACACCTAACCGCCCAAGCATTTCAATTATATAGCCCCCTAGCCCGCCGCACCCGACCACGCACACCTTTTTTTCCCTTAACTTTTCAAACTCTTGCGGGCTAAGAGAAAATAGATTTCTCTCGTATCGCTTCTTTACGTTCACATTCATCAACCTCCGCCGACAGCCGGGAATATCGAGAGTATGTCGCCATCTTCCAACTGCGTGCTCAATGCAGCATCTCTGCCATTGCGAAGTACTATGGCGATTTCCTTGAGTTCGATGCCGACAAATTTTATTACTTCTTCTACCGTTGTGCCTTCTTTAATATCAAGCTCTATTTCCTTGCCCCTTCCATGCCTTAAAGTAGCAAAAAGTTTAACTTTTATCTTCACCATATCACTCTCCTAAGGGCACAAAATTATTTTTCTCCACCACAGACAATCTCCGCAGGAGGGAGAAAATCCATAGCAATCGGAGGTGGTATCTCTTACCAGGTCACAGCCTTCCGCTAGGTCGCAGTCGGTGCACGACGGAAATCGAGTATAAAGCACCGCTTCTCTGAAAGCCCTGTATTCCGGCATTTCCCAAATTTCTTTCAAACTCCTTTCTTTTATGTTGGCAAACACGTGGCGAACAACTTGTTTTTCCCTTTGGAAAACATACTCTAGACAGTTATGAGCAAATCTGTAGCAGGAGGTCACAGAACCATCTGCCGTAACCACAGCCGAGTTATTCTCTACGAAAGCACACCGCCTCTCAGTCTTGAGTTCGAACTCCGGCAGCAGTAGTTCAATGCCTTTTTTCAATGAATAATTTCGCAATGATTTAAATAATTCCTTCATTCTTCGATTTTCATACCGGGAGTACAGAATTTTTTTTGCGTTTTCAGGAGTTTGAGGCAAGAGGTTAGAAAAAATTACCCCTTTAGCTTTATATTTTTGGGCCAAATCTATGATAGCATAAACATCTTGAACGTTCTCTTCCCATAAGACAAACTCTATGAAAAGGCGGGGAGTTTCGCTTTTTTTTCTCGATTTTTCTTCATTTAGCATTTCAATGTTATCGAGCACCACTTTGAGATTTTCATTCCTTATTTTCATGAAGCTGTCCTCGAGACCATCTATTGAAACAACCAGGGCATCGCAACTTTTTACTATTTTTTGCAGAACTTCACCTTTTACCATCGTGCCGTTGGTCGTAATCGTCAAGTGATAGCCCCCGAACTCCTCAAGGGCATCCAGTATCAGCGGTGACATCAAAGGCTCACCTATTCCTCCTAGTACAATCCTTTCAAGTTTTTCACACTCTTTGATGCTATCTAATAAATTTTTATAGGTTTTTTCGTCCATTTCGTTCTGGACGTGTTCCCATGACTTTCTGTAGCATATAGCACAATTCAAGTTGCACTTTTCCGTAAGTTCGATATATAGTTTTTTAAGGCTCATCTGAAAAAATCTCCTCTCTTGCGGCTTTTGCTGGCATTTTAAAAAGGATGGGCCAGAAAAATCCGGCCCTCCTCCAAAATGCCTTATTCTACCCCAAGTTTCCTCAAAGTCTCCTCGGTGGGATTCCCGTCCTCATCCCAGCCTCTCAGCCGATAGTATTCGGGAAGCATTTTGTCCAACTGGTGGACGTAGCCCTTCGATGGCCCTTCAGGCATCGGCTCTTCAAGCAGGCGCCTGGGAAGAGTATCCTCTTTTGGACTCACCCCGGCTTTAATGTTGAACATTCTCTCCAGATTCCAGATGCGCTCTCCGGCCTCCAGAAGTTCTTCGGGAGTAAACCCGGAACCCGTTGCTGCGTTGTAGATTTCGGCGTAATCAGTTGCATCTAGGGCAAAGGAGGTGAAGAGGCACATCCCCAGGGAATCTATCGCCGCCGTCAGGTCCTGGAACAGTTTGACCCATCGAGCTTTGCCTTCTATTGAGAACCTATCTAATTTTTCGGGCACGCCCAATATCTCCGGCGAAATCATGTAGCCTCTCACGTGGCAGCCGCCCCTGTTGGCAGTGGCGTATTGAAGCCCATGCCCCTGTACGCCCCTCGGGTCATAAGCGGGCAGTTCTAATTTCTTTACCGACATGGAAAATTCAGGAGCTCCATACATGGTTGCCAACCTATAAGAACCTTCGGCCAGCTTATCGCCAAATCCTTCCCTGTATCCCATCTTCTTTGTCCACTCAACTATTGCCTCTTTGTCTCCAAATTTGAGACAGACTCCTCCCAGTTCCTCGTCTTTTATATACCCCTTCTCGTAAAGTTCCATAGCGGCTGCTATTGTCGTTCCCGCAGAAATCGTATCGAGTCCCAGCTCGTTGCACCAGAAATTAGCTTTTATTATAGCCTCGAGGTCATCCACTCCACAATCGGCTCCGAAGGCCCATATTGTCTCATATTCGGGACCTCCGCCTTCTATTTCATTGGTCTTGCAGTATCTGCCGCACGCTATGGGGCAGCGATAACAGGGATCTCTTTTTACCAAATACTTCTCAGCCAGCGTCTCTCCACTTATCTTTTCAGCCCCATCAAAATATCCCTTTTGAAAATTCCTAGTGGGAAAAGCACCGTTTTCGTTTATTATATTCACAAGAACGGCAGTCCCGTAATTGGGGAGGCCCTGTCCGGTAACGCCGTGCTCCCTGATCTTCCTGGTGCAGCGGCCCACCACTTCTCTCAGCGCCTCCGCATCATGGACTTTGGGGCTTCCGCTTCCTTTTACCGCTATAGCTTTTAGGTTCTTTGACCCCATTACCGCACCTACTCCAGAGCGCCCGGCAGCCCTATAGTAGTCGTTCATTACGCAGGCAATCCTTGAAAGCTTTTCGCCAGCCGGTCCTATGGCCAATACCCTCGTTTTTGGAGGCATTTCCTGTTCTATAGCTTTGGTGGTCTCCGACACAACCCTGCCCCATAGGTGGGACGCATCTTTTATCTCGACCTTATCATCCTCTATAGTTATATAAACCGGAGAATCTGCCTTGCCTTCCACAACAATCATGTCATAGCCTGCAGCCTTTAGCTCGGCTCCCCAGTACCCACCGGAATTGGAAGAGGCTATCGTATCTGTAAGCGGCGATTTAGTGACCACCATGTATCTTCCCCCGGTCGGGGTAGGCGTGCCAGTCAGAGGGCCGGTCACAAAAAATATTTTATTTTCCGGGCTAAATGGGTCCACTTTAGGATCGACTTCGCTATAAAACATCCTATTGGCAAGACCTCTGCCCCCAAGGTATTTCCTGGCAAGGCCAAGGTCCAGGTCCTCGACCCCATAAGTTCTGTCGCTAAGGTTCACTCTCAAAACCTTCCCACAGTAGCCCATCACGACATTCCTCCTTCCGATTTTTCGGAATCACGCCCGGGCGTTTATCTCCAAAATAGTTTTTAAAGCAAATCGTATGCCAGCAAATTCGTAACGCCTCTTTCTCAATAATACCACCGTTAATGTTCCATTTTGTAACATTATGTAGGATAATCAATGTTCCATTATAGAACAATGCTCTTTTTTGGCGCATCTCCCCAGGTTGTATTTTTTAATTTTTCTATAAAGGGTATTTCTTCCTATCCCGAGGTCCCTGGCAGCCGAAGTAATATTCCAGCCGTTATGCTCAAGGACTCTTAAAATGTGCTCCTTTTCAGCGGCCTCCAAGGAATTATTTGGTAAATCCCTGTCCAAGGTGATATTCATGGAGAATTTTTCTTCCACGAGAACAGGTATTATTCCTTCTGAATTTATGACAAATTCAACGAAATTCTCTAGTTCCCTTATGTTGCCCGGCCAATTGTATTCTGTCAGAGCTTTCATGATGTTTTCAGGAATCTCCACAGGTTTTTTATTTAGCCGCCGTGATATCCTTTTCATAAAGTAATCTATTAAAATCGGAATATCATCTTTCCTTTCCCTCAGCGGGGGCAGTCTCAAGGGTATTACGTTAAGTCTATAGTAGAGGTCCTTTCTAAAATTTCCCTTCCTCACTTCTTGTTCTAAGTCCTTATTCGTAGCAGCGATTATTCGCACATCAACAGGGATAGGCCTTGAGCCCCCTATGCGCGTCACCACGCCATCTTCAATTGCCCTGAGAAGCTTTACCTGCATGTCAAGAGGCATTTCCCCTATTTCGTCAAGGAAAAGCGTTCCTCCGTCAGCAATTTCAAATTTGCCGGGCTTTCCGCCGCGCCGCGCACCGGTAAAAGCGCCGTCATCGTAACCGAACAGCTCCGACTCTATCAATTCCCTGGGGATGGCCCCGCAGTTTATTGCGACAAAAGGTTCATCGCGCCTTGCGCTCTCATTGTGTATGGCTTGTGCAAAAAGCTCCTTGCCTGTCCCGCTTTCGCCGGTTATAAGGATGGTTGAGCGACTATTAGCAACCTTTTTGGCGTATTCCACCAGTCTTACGAACTGCTCGTTTTTGCCTATTATCTTGTCGAAAGTATAGACTGCCTTCATACCCAGGATTTTATGAGCCATTTTTCTCACATTTTTAACCTCTTTGAACACACAGACTATCTCTTTTAAAATTCCCTGACCATCGTGAATCGGGTATGCACTTATGCTGTATTTCAAGCGGTTCTTCCTCGCGAAAACGTCCACTTCTTCGTCGTATATGCCCTTTCCCGCCATTAATTGGCTTTTTACTTTGCTCCAGCCGTCAAAGAGATCCCGTATGTTTATCCATTTGATTTCGTCGGCATCGTATCCAAAAATTTCCTGAGCGTGCTTGTTGAAGGTTTTGATTTTTCCGAAAAGGTCAGCCGTTACAATTCCTGCCGGTATCGCATTGACCACGGTCTCGATCTGATTTTTCGCAAATGCCAGTTGTTCGTTAAACCGCTTTATTTGAAGCAGATTTTCTATGGCGCTAGCCGCGGCTGCCACCATCCCAAGGGTGTGGGAATGGACGTGCTCGCTGTAGCCAGTAAGGTCAAGGACTCCCGCCATTTCCCCTCCGGGCTCTCTTATCGGCGCAGCAGAGCAGGTCCACCTGTGGTAAGCCTTGATGTAATGCTCATCGCCAGATACTTGGAGGGGCATCCCTTCCACCAAAACCGTCCCCATGGCATTAGTTCCGATGCTCCTTTCATCCATAAATGCCCCGGGGACCATTTTTAGCGAAATCGCCTCGCTTAATATCCTTTCGTCGCCTATAATCTTTAGTATGCATCCTTCATTGTCGGTGAGGATGGCAATAAATCCCGACCCCTTCACAAATTCGTAAATCTGCTCCATAAAAGGCATGGCCGTGGTTATGAGCTCTCTGTTCTTGTCCAGCCTTTTTTCTAATTCCTCCCCCGAAATAATTTTCCTGCTGTAAACCTGATCTCTGGATATACCGTATGATTTACAACGTTCATGGGATCTTTTTATATACTCCCGGCAGGAAGCAAAGCTTTCCATCCTTTTGTGACCCCCTAATTTGTGAAATTATGTTATAATAGTCTGAGGTAAGTTTTAATAAACCATTTTTTAGGAGGAATTTTTAAAATGAACCTCACATCATTCTCGGCAGAAGTCAGAAACGTAATTATGATTTCTGCGGGAGTTTTTATCGCGCAGGCAGTTTTTTCTTCCATTACGCCCTTTCTCCCATCGCTGCTCTTAGAGATGGGTACGAAATCGGACATAGCCCTTTGGTCTAGCCTCATTTATGCCGCCAACTTTATCACCACAGGCATAATGGCGCCCTTATGGGGTGCCATATCTGACCGCTACGGAAAAAAGCCTATGATGGCAAGGGCAGGCTTCGGGATGGGGGTGGCGTACCTCCTTATGTCTTATGCAAAAACCCCCGTGCAGCTTTTCCTCCTTAGGGCATTAAACGGGGCTTTTTCAGGGTATATACCTGCTGCCGTAACTTTCGTCGCGGCAACGAGCAGTGCTGAAAATCTAAGCCATAATATTAGCCTTGTCAATGCCGCATCAGCCGTAGGTTCAATCATAGGTCCGCTCCTCGGCGGAATTTCGGCAAAATTCCTCGGAGTTAGAAGAAGCCTTATCCTGGGCTCCATCATTTTATTTGTCGCCGGAGCCCTTCCTTATGCGACAGGCGTGCTAGAACCAAAGGAAAGCAGGAAAAACCTCTCGATAAAGGAAGGCATAGCTCAAACCTTAAGAAACACGCAGCTCCTTTTGATTTTTACAACCGGATTCCTGATGCAGGGAGCAATCATGGCAATACTCCCCACCTTAAACCTCGTTATGCAAAATATTGCACCTCAGAATGCCGAATTTTACACTGGGCTCGTCTTTTCCATCATCGGAATCTCTACCGCTATAGCATCTCCTATAGTCGGAAGACTCACAGGCATACCATTGACAACCCTCTATAGGGTTTCGCTCTTGGGCAGCACCCTGATCACCGCTCTTCAGGGCTTTGCAAATTCTGTATCTTCTCTTTTAATTTTGAGGTTTATTTTCGGATTTTTCAACGCCGCCATGACCATAGCCTGCAATGTCCTTATTGCAAAAAACGGAAACAGCTCCTCTCATGGAAGTTCCTTCGGCGTATACAACGGAATTATTTCGCTCGGCCTTGTTTTTGGCTCTACTTACAGCGGCATCATGGGCAACCGCTTTGGCCTCGCGTATTCGTTTTTCGCCAGCGCATCCATGTTTTTCGCCGCCTTTTTGATATCGTTTTTTATAAAAGAGCCTGCTTCCAGCGAAGATTGAAGGTTAACGTTAAATTTCTTCCTTGCCTTCTCTCTTCCATGAAATAACATTTAGTTCGACGCCACTTTCGATTTTTAAAATTTCTACCACAACCGAAATTACTTCCTTTGCCTTGCCCGCAAAGCCCCGGGAAGTTATTCTAAGCCTCCCGGGGCTTATTTCTTGGACCGAAACCTCGAAATAGCCGTTCCCTAGGCCTTCCCGCCATGCAGGTCTATAGTTCGGGTCCTCCTTTAATGTCGCGAGGGTCTTTTGAATCCCTGCCTCTGCAATATAATACGATATCGTTAAATCCCTAAAATACGCTGTTTTTTTAACCTCTGATGTAACCATATCTATTACCATCGCACCTATTAAAAAAAGCAGTGAAGCCGTCAAAATGACGTTAACTAGGGCAAAGCCCCTATATCTTTTTGATATAGCTTTATCCATTGTGTAAAACCTCAACTTAATTTGCCTTTTTATCTCCTCAGGGCCTCAACCGGTGGAACGGAAGCCGCCGTCCATGCCGGGTATACTCCAAATAGCAACCCGCAGCCCAAAGCAACGAAGACCGCAACTTTTACCGCATCCATGCTTACCACTGCGCTAAAGCCGTAGTTGTTGAAGACATTTACCCCCCACATTCCTAGTAGCGTCCCCAGTGCCGCGCCTATCCCGCTTAGATAAAAAGCTTCCATCAAAAATTGCAGGAGTAGGTCGAACTTCTTTGCCCCAAGGGCCCTCCTCACTCCTATCTCCCCCGTCCTTTCGGTCACTGCGACAAGCATTATATTCATTATGCCGAGACCTCCGACCAAGAGGGATACAGCCGCTATCCCTCCTAAGAGCAGGGTCATTATGCGGTTTGCTTTGTCTGCTTCCTCCACTAGGGTATTTAGGTTCGTAATCGTGATTATATCCTTTCCAAGCTCAAGTCCGGGTTTTTCTCCTTTGCTCTGGCCCTCTTTTTCAGGAGGTTGAGGGATAGGAAGCGAAGTCCCCTCCGGATTTTCCTTCCCCTCTTCTCCAGGCACTTGCTGGCCTCCGCCTCCTGCCTTCGGCGCGGTCACGTCCAGCCCCAATTTCCGCCTGTATATCCTCCCAAGCTGGGCTATAGCAAGCTCTGCAGCCTTTGGAGACTCTGCCTTTACCCATAATTCGTCTACCGTCTTTTTGCCTGCGATTTTTAAAGCCGTGGTATAGGGTACCACCACTTTATCATCTATGCCTTCCGCTTGTCCTGAGCCTTTCCTTTCCAGGACTCCCACTATCCTGTACGTCTGCCCGTTTATCGTAACCGTATGACCAACCGGGCTCCTACCTCCTAATAGCCCTCTCCCTATATTGTATCCAACCACCGCCACAGGTGAGCGCTGCTCAACGTGCCACTTGGTAAAAAAGCGCCCGGAAGCTAATTTGTGGTCCCTGAGCTCGGGGAAATCGCTCGATACCCCCAGGACCTCCACCTGTCCCCTGGTTCTTCGCCAGCGCAAGACTGCATTTGTCCGCACTACTGGCGATGCATATTTTAAACCAGAGACCCTTTCTAAAAGCTCCTCAGCTTCTTCTGGCTCAAACTCTGCTTTTTCGTCATGAGCTTTTATTACTATGACATTAGAGCCCAGGCTCTCGAACTGCCTCACCACAGCAATTCGAGCACCTTCACCTATGCCCATGAGGCTTACAACCGAGGCTACACCTATTGCTACCCCTAGGATAGTAAGGCCAGCCCTAAGGGGGTTTATCGCAACTCCCTGCCATGCCATCTGGGCGGCAAAAAGGAACCTTACCCAGAAGGACCGCCACGAATTAAGCATCTTCACCTTCATACCCCCTCAGTTCCCTTTTTGGCCGGTGTTCTCACTACCGCCCTGGCCTTGGCCGCTTCCCTGCTGGCCGCTCTCGGGGAGAATTTCGTTGGTCTTTATCTTCTGCCCGGGGAGCACGTCGGCACTGCTTCCGGTCACCACCAATTGGCCTTCCTCTAGGCCGCTTTTTATCTCGGCGTAGCGGTCATTCATCAGTCCAAGCTCTACTCGCACAACTTTTGTTGTCCCGTCGGGCTGCAAGACCTCCACTGACGGCTGCCCGTCTTCTTCAAATACCGCCTCTATCGGAACAAGAAGCACGTTTTTTGCGCTTCCCGCTTCTATATAAGCCTTTGCCTGCATACCAGGCCTTAGCTCAGAGCTCCCCTTTACGCTGATTAACACTTCAAACCTGGTAATGCCGCTCATGTCCTTTCCCATAGTAGCAACGTGCAGAACCTTCCCTTCGAAAGTCTTCCCCGGAACGGCGTCGACCGTCACCTTCACCGGCGAGCCCTGTTTTACTAAAAGCACATCGACATCGTCCACTTGGGACCAAAGCTGCATGTTCTCCACATTGTACACGCTCCCCAGCCATTCGCCCATCTGTACTGTCCTCCCCGGCTGGGCATTTATGTCCGCGACAATTCCATCCATAGGAGCCCTTATTTCCAAAAGTTCCAACTGGCTGTAAAGTCTTCTCAACTTATCTTCAAGCTCCATTATCTTTTCTAACTCTTCTTCCAGCAATTCTCTCACGTCCGAACCGGCTAGTGAAATTATCGGGTCTCCCTTCTTGACTTTATTTCGGTTTTTTACGTATACTTTAGTCACCCTGGCTTCTACGTTGCTCGTAATGGCTTCTTCTACGGAATACCCTTCTACTTTGGAGGGAAATTTGAGCCACAACACTCCGGGCTCGTCGGCTTTTCTAACATTTTCCGGCGCAACACCTATGTAAACCGACATTTCAGGCATCACAAGGCCTGGATTGTCTCCTTCGATTGTCATGTAGTAGACATATTGATAAAGGGGTTCTTCACCGTCTCCTTGGCTGGTACTTAAAGCCGGCTCGGGCACCGGTTCGTCGTTTAGATCCATTATCCTGCCTTCTATGACGCCTTCAAACTGGTAAAACCTCAAAAAGGCCTTGGTAAAGTTTTTCGCTATCTCGTATTCCCCCGGATTGAGCTTTGCTACGACCTTAAACTTCGAATCATCGACTATCCTCGCAACTATCTCCCCCTGTTTTAGCTCAGCCCCTTCTTTTAAAGTGAGCCCTATGACCCTTCCGTCCACCGGAGCTTTCAGCGTTATACCTTCAGCAGGATTGAGGCGGTAAACCTCTTCAGGCTCAAGCCCTACTTTGTCGGCAAGGGATTCCTTGGCAGCCTTAAGTTGCTGCTCCAAAGACTCTATTTCCCCCTGGATGTTTGGCGCCCTGAGCCTAACGAGGAGCTGCCCCGCCTTAACCTCGTCGCCTTCTTTTACAAACACTTCTTGTATTATATAGCTAGCCGGCCCCTGGCCGTCCATGCTGTAAGGCACAATTATACCGCCACCGCTGCTGGGGTTCAACGGTCCCGATGTTTCCACTCCCACGCTTATGTCTCCCCGAATCACTTTAGCAGTCGCGTAAAGCGGCCCCGAAGTTTTTTCTTCAGGGTCAGGCATAAGGCTCTTAAAAGCGTAAAATCCCACCACAGTTATCGCTGCTATCAAAGCAGCTACAGCAAAAATCCTTTTGTACACAAAAATTACCCCCTCTACATCCATCCATCGTCTATAATATTTCCTCGCGCTCTATCCTTCCGTCCAGTAGCCTCACGACCCGCTTTCCATAGCTGGCCATCTCCCCGTCATGGGTTACCATCACTAAAGTTATGCCCCTTTCCGAATTCAGCTTTTGAAAAAGCTCCATGATGGTCTTGCCAGTCCTGGAATCGAGAGAGCCTGTGGGCTCATCCGCCAGGATTAAGAGCGGCTCTTGGGCAAGGGCCCTTGCTATTGCCACCCTCTGCTGTTCGCCCCCTGAAAGTTCAGAAGGCCTGTGGTGCACCCTATCCAAAAGCCCTACGGCCTCTAAAGCTTCCTTAGCCCGTTTTCTTCTTTCGGCAGTGCCCATCCCCCTGTATATCAACGGCAGTTCCACATTCCCAAGGGCATCGAGCCCCTGGAGCAGGTGAAAGCTCTGAAAGACGAATCCTATGTACTTGTTTCTTATCTCTGAGAGTCTGTCATCGGAAAGCCTCTCTACCTTCATCCCATCTAAAAAATATTCCCCGGCAGTGGGCCTGTCCAGGCATCCTATTACGTTCAGCAGCGTAGACTTCCCCGAACCCGACGGGCCCATTATCGAAACGAATTCGCCCCTTTTGACCGTAAGGTCGATCTCCGAAAGGGCTTTTACAACGCTCCTGCCGGTTTTATACTCTTTCGAGATGCCTCTCAGCTCCAATAAATCCAACGTCTCACCTTCTCCCATAAAATGAAGCCCCCCGCTTAAATCCTATCAGAAGCGAGGGGTAAAATCAACTAAATTCTGATTTCGATTTATTGTCTATCAGTTTCGATGCATCATCTCAAAATCCCATTTAATACTACGTCGATTATCGCCCTTTTCAGCCCTCCAGGACTCATCCCCTCATTGCCGAGGTCCCCCGAAAAAAGCGCGAGGCGGCTAGATTCTATCAGAATCATAGCCGGTATTCTGGGGTTGATGTCCTTTATTTTCCCCGCTTTTATCCCTTCCGCCAGTATATCCTCTATCACCTTTGAAGCCTCGCCCCTCACCTTTACCATCCATTGGTACAACCTCTCATCCATTTCCCAGCGGTCCCTTACCAGTAGCTCGAAAAAGCCTGATGATTCGTGGAGTATGTCTATCAACAGCCCTAAAGCATTTTCGAGTTTTTCTCTATAATCCTTACCGCTGCAGGCCGCTTCCTTAAATTCTTTCAAAAATTTTGTTGTGAAATACTTTATGACCTCGACAAAAAGGTGTCGTTTGCTTTTGAAATATTCATACACCGTCCCCTTTCCTATTCCAGCTTCCTTTGCTATCTCTTCCACTCTGGCTCTGTGAAATCCCTTGCTTGAAAATATCTTCCCCGCAGCGATTATTATCTCTTCGTACCTTCCCTTTTTCTTTTTAAAAGCCGAGTCATATTTAATGGAAATCTCCTCCATCATGTCACCTGCTTATACTCATGTAAATTACATTGTCCAGCGATAATGCCGCAAGGTTGTAGCCATAGATAGCCGCTGCTTTCTGCTGCCTTACCTGCTTTACAGCTTCCTGCGCCTGGAAAAGGTCTACGCTCCGGATAAGGCCTGCCTCATAGCTCAATTTTGCTATGCGGTAGCTTTCCTCTGCCATCTCCAGCGATTTTTCCAAAATAGGTATATTAAAAGATGCCGCAGTATAGTCAAGGTACGCCTTCCTGACTTCTTGCTCTATCTTGCTTTCCACGTCCTTATAGTTGAGCTCAGCCTGTTTCAGGGCATACTCTTTTTCTTTATATTGGAATGTATTTTCGGGATAGACCTTCTTGGTCATATCAAAATCAAGTCTTGCAAGCTCCAGTTGTTCCTTTGCCTGAACTAAATCTATCCTGTTTCCCCTGGCCTTTTCAAGGAGCTCTTCTAAGCTCACCTCTTTTTCCACGGCCTTGAACTCCGAAGCTTCGGTAAGCTCTATAGGCCTTGCCATATCTATCCTGATAAGCTTTTTAAGGTCTATATACGCCTTTTCCATATCTACCTGGGCTTTTTTAAGTTCGGCTTCTTGCGTCGCCACTTTTACCTGGGCATCTAGCACATCCTTTTTCGTCGCCGAGCCGTTTTTGTAAAGGGCGTTTGCGATTCTCTCCATTTCTTTTGCCCGCTCGAAGCTGTCCTTTGCTATTTGGACCTTGTCCCTTGCGGAGAGTGCGGCATAGTATGCCGCCTCCACTGCAAATCGGATGTTCCTTTTGGCCGCTTCTAATCCCAGCACGGCAAGCTTAAGTTCCATGTCGGCAGCCTTTTTTCCGAGCTCCATCTGGTATTCGTAGTCGAAGTCCTTAATCGACATACCGTACTGCTTTAATTCCTCTTCCTTTTCGTCGACTTTCTTTTCCCGGTACCTCAGTTGCTCTCTTTTAAGCTCGGCCTTTTGCACCGCCAGCTCAGAAACCCCGATAGCCGGGTTCTCCCTTAAAGCGATCTCAACCGCTTCTTTAAGCGTGAGCTTCAGAGGCTCCTTTGGGCTTTCGCCCGGCGCCCCTGAAGGCAAACAAAACGTAGAAATCGCAAGGATAGTAGCAAGGGCTATAATTCCCTTCAGCCTTTTCACGCCTTCGACCTCCCGTCTTCAAATTTTTCTTCGAGCAGGGCGAAACCTGCTGAAAATTTTCCCAAAGTCCTCAAAAACAGTATAAAGAACCGGCACTACTATCAGGGTCAAGACCGTCGAAACCGCAAGTCCACCCATAATTACCGTCGCAAGGGCTGCCCGCATTTCACCGCCTTCGCCCAGCCCCAACGAAAGGGGAAAGAGCCCTAGTATCGTAGTCAGTGTCGTCATCAATATAGGCCTCAGCCTTATGGGCCCGGCCCGCAAAATCGCCTCTTCCCTAGAAAGCCCCCGCTCTCTCATCTGGTTTACGAAGTCTATCAAAACTATTCCGTTATTGACGACAATACCCGCCAGTGTTATCAAACCTATGAAGGACGCAATATTGAAGCTTCTCCCTGTGAGAAGTAGCGAGAACACCACGCCGATGATGGCAAGGGGCAGGGTAAACATTATTATGAAAGGCTGGAGGAGCGACTCGAACTGCGACGCCATCACCATGTAGACGAGCAGTATCGCCAGTGCAAATGCGAGTGCCAATCCCCCGAATGATTCCGCCATCTGCTGCTGTTCTCCGCCCATTTCAATAAAGTAGCCTTCGGGAAGCCGGAGGTTTTTGAATTTCTGCTGTATCTCTCTGTTTACATCCCCGGAGAACCTTCCTACTACGTTGGCCGTAACCTTTATCGTCCTGGACTGGTCCTCCCTGTTTATAGATACAGGCCCTTCTTCTTTTTCCACTGAAGCTATGCTGGAAAGGGGCAGCATCATACCTGACGGCGTTGGAATTGCAAGGCTCTTTAATTTTTCTATGTCATCCACCAGGTCTTCCTTGGCCATGACTTTCACATCTATTTCTTCGCCGCCCGTCCTCAGCCTCGTAGCTACTGCGCCCTGTACCGCAGATTTCACGTAATTTGCCACATAAGCGGAATTTAACCCGTAAAGCGAGGCCACATCCCGGTTTACCCTAATGCTTATCTCAGGCCTTTGCTCGGCAAGGCTGCTTTTTATTTCCCTCGTCCCTTGGACCGATTTGACGATATCTTCTACCTGTTTGGATATCTCTTTTAGTTTTTCCAGATCATCGCCCTTTATTTTTATGGATACAGCTTCCGATGCTTCTCCCATGAACATCATACCGGCAAGAGACACCACGCTCAATTTCACACCGGGAATATTCATCGTCTTAGACCTGATTTCTTCCGTAATCTCTTCGCTGTTTCTCTTCCTTTCGGACAGAGGTTTCAACCTTATCATCACCGTTGCCTCATTGTCCTTCTCTTCACCCGACTGAGAAAAACCTGCGATCGTCAGTATGCTCTCTATCTCAGGTATATCTTTTACCCTGGAAACCAACTCATCTACCGTGCCTTCAAGCACTTCTCTCCTCGTCCCATCAGGCATCTGTGCAGTAATCATAACCATGCCCATGTCAAATTTGGGCAAAAACTCCGTCCCTACTAAAGGTGAAAGTGCTAAGCTCAAAATGAAAAACACTGCCGCTATTCCTACTACAGCTTTTCGGTGTCCCAAGGCCCATCTTAGAGCATTTTTATAAAGCTCAAGCAGCCTGCTGAAGGCCCGGTCAAATTTTTCGCCGGCCTTCGCAACAAAACCAGCTTTCCCCAATGAGACTCTCCCAACCATCAGTCTGGAGCACAAGAGCGGAGTGAGCGTGAGCGAAACCGCAAGCGAAGCAAGGAGCGAAAAGGTAACCGTCAGCGCCAGTTCCTTAAAAAGCTGGGCGGCTATACCCTGGACATATACTACGGGCAGGAAGACTACAATTGTAGTCAGCGTAGATGCTATTACAGCCCTGGTGACCTCATTTGCGCCTGATATTGCCGCCCCTATGTTGTCCTCACCTTCCTCCCTGTGCCTGAATATATTGTCGAGCACTACTATGGAGTTATCTACTAACATGCCGACGCCTAGCGCAAGTCCACCCAGCGAAAGTAGGTTCAGCGTCAGGTTTCCGAAGTACATCAATATGAACGTGGTTATTATGGATATAGGCATCGATATACCTATTACAAGAGTAGTCCTAATATCGCGAAGGAAAAGGTAGAGAATAGCTACGGCTAGAATTCCTCCTGTAATGGCGTTGCTAACCACGTTGCCAATAGACTTCGTTATGAAATTGGCTTGGTTAAATACGATGCTGTATTGCGAGCCGGAGGGAAGCTCCTTCTTTAGATTCTCCAACTCTTTTGCCACTTTGTCTGCCACTTGGACGGTGTTGTAACCGCTTTGCTTGTAAAGCACAAGTACAACGCTGGGCTTGCCGTTGAGTTTGGAAAGGACGTCAGTCTCATTGGCGTATTCGACCTCGGCTAAACTCGAAAGAGGTATTGTGCTGCCTGAAGCTGTGGTTACAGGCAGGTTCTTAATCGCCGATACATCCGCAAACTCTGAGTTTATCCTTACCAAATATTCTCTTTTCCCATAAGAAATGCTTCCTCCGGGGAGGTTTAGGTTCTCAAGCTGAAGAGCTTGGGCGATGGAATTCATGGTGGTGCCGTACTTTACCACCTTTTCCGGATCTACCACCACGTGAATTTCCTTCGTCGTCCCGCCAAAGACCTGGACCATTCCCACCCCTTCGAGCTGAAGCAGCCTATTTTTTATTTTGTCATCCGCTATCTTTTTGAGGTCCTCTAGGTCCCTTCCTCCCGCCACTGCGATTTCCATGAGGGGCATCTGCGACGCATCATACTTGTAAATCTGCGGCGATTTTACTTCCGACGGCAGCATATCTTTTATCAGGTCTATCTTTTCCCTAACCTCTAATACGGCAAAGTCCATATCGGTGCCCCAGTTAAATTCTACCGTTATATTGGACGCGCCTTCTACCGACGTGGATTTTATGCTTTTTACATTGCTAACTGTCGAAATAACTTGTTCCAGCGGCTTTGTCACAAGGTTTTCAACTTCTTGGGGGCCAGCCCCTTGGTACCTCGTTATTATCATAATCGTAGGAAAGCTTATATTTGGCAAAAGGTCGGTGCCGAGCCTGGCGAGTGAAACAGCTCCGAGCACCAGCACCATGACGACGATCATCACCATGGTAACGGGGTGTTTTATAGAAAGTTTTGCGAGGCTCATTTTCATTCCCCCCTAACAACCACTTCGACAAGCGAGCCGTCCTCAAGGTATTCCTGTCCTTCAACCACCACAGTCAAGCCTTCCTTAAGTCCTTCTTTAATAATTGTGTAGCCTTCCACTGTCGGACCCACCGCTACCTCATTGGCTTTAGCTCTATTTTGTTCTATAGTGTATACTATTTTTTTGTCTTCCTTATTTAAAACGCACTCCTCCGGGACTGCCAGTACATTCTCGTAAGTTATAACCGCGATTTTTACCCTCGCAAACATCCCGGGCTTTAAGTCCGACGGCGGGTTTTCTATCCTCAACTCCACCGGATATAGCCCGGTCTTTATGTCCTTATAAGGGCTGGCGCTCGTAACTGTAGCCTTCAAAGTAGCACCAATAGAGTCAACTGAAACTTCTGCGGTCTGCCCTACTTTTACCGAATTGATCACATCTTCGGTCACGTTTATCTTGACAAAAAAGCTCCCCGTATCGCCCACTACAGCGACTATAGACCCAGGGCTTATAAACTGGCCTACTTTTGCGTCTACACTCCCGATTGTGCCATCTACCGGAGAAGTTACAAGGGTATTTTCAAGGGCGCTTTGCGCCGCAGAAAGAGCCGCTCTTGCCTGCTCAACCTGAGATTTTGTCGCAGCCAATGTCTCGGGCATGGTGCTTGCCTTGGTGAGTTCAAGCTGCTCTTTTGCCGATTCGTACTGCTCCTTCGTCACATTATACTGAAGCTGTATCGCCTCAAAGTCCTTTTGGGATACCGCCCCTTCTTCGTAGAGCTTCTTCATCCGCTCGTAGTTTTGAGATACATTTTTATAATTCTCCTCAGCCTGTTTTACAGAAGACTCAAGTCTTTTGAGTTCCTGGTCGAGCTGGGCCTTGGTCCTATTGTAATTCGCCTCTGCCGCGTCGTATGCAGCCCTTGCCTGCTGCACTTGCGAAATCACATCTTTTTCATCAAGCTTTACCAGCACCTGCCCCGCCCTTACCTTGTCGCCGGCCTTAACCAGCACTTCTTTTATTTTCCCTGCCATCTTCGCAGTCACTACCACCTGCCCTTTTGCCTCGACGGTTCCGGTGAAATACCGGTATTCCGAAAGATTCCTGGCAGAAAGGCTTTCTACTCTTACCGGGACGGCCTTTTTTTCTTCAGCCGATTCACTAGCCTTTCTGCCACAACCTCCTACCAGCAATAGCGCAATGATACAAATAAGGACTGGAAATACTTTTTTCTTATCCAGCACCGTACCACCCTCTCTCCAAAATTGACCGACCGGTCGGTCTACATAGGATAATGTTACCACACGTTATGTCCATTTTCAATAACTAACGGCTATCCTTTCAACAAAAATACCGCTTTTAAGTCGAAAAAAAACTAGACTTAAAAGCGGTTTTACAAAGCGTTCACACAGATTTCTGAAGAATAACCTTTTCTGCAGCCTCTATAACTGTTTGAAGGTCATTATATGCTTTTTCTGCATCTTCCATCGTATACTCTTGTGTTGGTATAAAGTCAACATCACCATAAAAGGAAAATTCTATTTCTTTTCTGAGCCATTTGGAAATGGATGCAAGCTCGTCAACTTTATCAGCAACTTCTTTTTTTGCTCCCATCTTTTTGAGTTTCGAGGAAAATTCCTGCAAAAACCGAGTAAAAAAGCCTTCCCTGTCAAAAAGTATCAATGCGTCATCTATCATATCGAGGAAAAGGAGACTCCCTGCCATAACTTCTTCAGGCGTCTTACGTCTTTTTAAAACTTTCGATAAGCATTATTATCAACTTCCTTGCATACCAATTTTGTTACCACTATTATATCAACCATAAGTTTACAAATAAAGGAGCATAGTCAAAAAATTCGTTATTTGTAATTTCGAAGGCAGATACAAAGAGGAATTCACATCAATAAAATAGAATTCTTCCTCCAACAATAAAAAGCGATCGCGGAGGGGAATTACATTGAAGCAAAAGAGCATCCTCATAGTGGAAGACGATGTAAAAATAAGAATGCTCCTGAGGGATTTTCTCGAAAGGGAGGGCTTTAAAGTCCTGGAATCCCCGAACGGAAGGCACGCCCTGGAAACCTTCGAAAAGCTAAAAAAAGAGATAGACCTTATCATCCTCGACATAATGCTCCCGGAAATCGACGGGTGGACCGTCTGCCGAAACATCCGGAAAATTTCTTCAGTCCCCATCGTAATGCTCACCGCCCGCTCGGAGGATGCCGACGAAATCCTGGGCCTTGAACTGGGGGCCGACGACTACGTGAAAAAGCCCGTAAAGCCCACCACGCTTATCGCCCGGATAAAGGCAATATTACGGCGCATCGAAAACGGAGAAGAAATAAAGAACCGCCTCTCATTCGAAGGCATAGAAATAGACGAGGACTCCTATAAAGTAACAGTTGACGGGAACGAAATCATACTCAGTCCAAAAGAATTTTCCCTCCTCCTCATCCTTGTAAAAAACAAGGGAAAGATAATTTCCAGAGAGCAACTGCTCGATGCGGTATGGGGCGTTGACTACGAAGGAGGCCTTCGCACGGTAGACACCCATATAAACCGGCTAAGAAGTAAATTGGGCAAATATTCCTGCGCCATTGAAACTGTGCGGGGATTCGGCTACAGATTTGGGGGGTCACGATGAAAAAGGAAATCTCCGTAAGATACAGGCTCTTCATCCTCATAGTTTCGATAGTATTCATAGCCAATTTATTACAATATGTCGCAAACGCTTTTTTTGCGGAAAAATATTACATTTATCGCAAAAAGCAAGTACTTTTTGATACCGCAAAAGAACTGGTCGCCCTCATGCAGGAAAACAAAGGGTCCCTCGCATTTGACGACGAAACTTTGATATACAAGATTTCCACCCTGGAAAAGTCCATCGGCGGCGCAATATTTATAGGAAAGATAGACGGCACGATATTCTACCCCTCAAGGCCTGACCGCAATATTGTTCAAAGGCCTGCCATCATCTTTAATCCCTTTTTCAACCCCGAGGAAAAGCAAGATGAAAATAAAAGCCAGGGAACCGATAGGCTGCCGAGGCCTCCCATGATAAGGATAAAATACCTCCAGCCAAACCCAGACGGCTCATACTTTATAATCACCAAAGACCCGAATTTTAAAATCGACACCCTGCGGTATCAGAAAATCCTTGAAGACGGAACCGTCATCCTCGTTTGGATACCTATGGCATCCATAAAAGAAAGCGTGGCAATTTCCAGCAGGTTTGCCGTGACAATAGGCATTATCGCGGCACTTTTGTCTGGAATTTGGGCCCTCCTTGCCGCCCAGAGGTTTACAAAGCCCATTCTTGAGATGAGCAAAATAGCAAAAAGAATGGCAAACCTCGACTTTTCAAGAAAAATAACAGTAAATTCCAGCGATGAGATTGGACAGCTTGCAGGAAGCATAAACCACCTTTCCGAAAAACTGAGCCAGGCCATAAATGAGCTTAACGAAAAAAACCGGCGATTAAAAGAAGACATAGACAAGGAAAAGAAACTGGAAAAGATGCGCCGGGAATTCGTATCCAGCGTATCTCATGAACTCAAAACTCCCCTTTTTTTGATCCAGGGTTACGCCGAGGCCATAAAGGAAAACATAGCCGAAGACGAACAAAAGAGGAATTTCTACCTGGACGTAATTATAGAAGAGACGCAGAAAATGGACAAACTGGTGAAAGGCCTCCTGGAGCTTTCTCAGTTCGAGGCAGGTATGGCCAAAATTAAAAAGGTAAGCTTCGATGTATCTAAGCTGATATATAAGATTGCTTCAAAATACGAACCCATTGCGAGAGAAATGGAAGTAGGTATGGCTGTCGAATGCGAAGAAAACCTCCTAGCCCTAGCCGACCCTGAAAGGATTGAACAAGTCTTAATAAACTTCATAAATAACGCATTGGAGCACTTGGACGAAAGGAGGGTCTTAAAAATCAAGGCGGAAAAAGCTGGAGGGAAAATAAGGGTGTCCGTTTACAATTCAGGTGCACCTATCCCCGAATCATCCATGGACAAGATATGGCAGACTTTCTACAAGGTAGACAAAGCGAGGACCCGTGAGATCGGAGGGTCGGGTATAGGACTTGCCGTAGTAAAAGCAATAATGGAGGCGCACGGCGGATCTTATGGGGTAGCTAATGCCGAAGGCGGCGTGGAGTTCTGGATAGAAATCGAAGAAGCAGGGGGTGACTTCACAATTTCTTAACAAAACCCACAAAATTTTTTAAAAAAAGTGTGACATTACCGTGAAGTTGGACGCCTACAATAAAATCGCAGTAAAAAACAAAGTAAAAAATAAAAAGGAGGAAACGGCATGAACAAAAAGATAAAAGCTTTCATCGGCTCGGCACTCATAGGGGGAATGCTGTTAGGTGCGGGCAACCTGGTCTTTGCCCAGAACACCGGAGATACCAGCGCCGATAGCAGCAAGGCTGCCGTAGTTGAACAAGCCCCTTTTAAGGGAGGATTTCGCCACGGCAAAAAGGGCCCCGGCATGTTTCTGAAGGAAGATATCCTGTCAGAACTTGCGGAAAAAGGTATAATAAGCAGCGAGCAGGTTGAAAAGGTCAAGGAATACGTTGAACAAAAAATGGAACAGGAAAGGCAGCAAATACAGCAGCAAAGAAGGCAGCAAATAGAAGAGGCCCTGCAAAAGCTGGTAGAAAGCGGCACAATAACTTCGGAGAAAAAGGATAAGATACTTGCGTACTTAGACGAAAAGGAAGCACAAAGGCAGCAAGAAATGGAAAAAATTAAAAATATGACTGAAGAAGAGAGGAAGGCCTATTTCGAGGAAAAGAAGAGTTCCCTGCAAAAGCGCAGCAAGTACTTTATGCTCCAAGAACTAGTCGACAAAGGAATACTGACCGAAGACGAAGCAAAAGCAGTAATGCAGGCTATTCACCCAGCAAAAAGGCCGGTTCCGAATACTTCGACTTCCAGCTCTGTAGAAAGTTAATTTTAGGCCCCTTCCTTGGGGAGGGGCTTTTTTGATATTTTATCGCGGAGGTGTTGCCGTGAATCCGAAAAAGGTCATCGCCATAATTCTCATCCTGGCTGGGGCAGCCGGGGCGTATTATTTTTTCTATGCTAAAAATAAGGCAAAAAATACGTCAGCCGCCGTCCAGTTCCTCACCGCCCGGGTGGAAAGAGGGGATATAACTGATAGCATAAAAGGGAGCGGAACCATACAGCCCTACCAGCTTCTTGAGCTCAACCCGAGGGGGAGCGGTACCGTA
Organism: Caldanaerovirga acetigignens; assembly: GCF_900142995.1. Classification (NCBI taxonomy): domain Bacteria; kingdom Bacillati; phylum Bacillota; class Clostridia; order Thermosediminibacterales; family Thermosediminibacteraceae; genus Caldanaerovirga; species Caldanaerovirga acetigignens. Next base: position 79,983 of record NZ_FRCR01000010.1, read on the forward strand.
GAAAAAGTCTACGTAAAGGCAGGAGATAAAGTAAAGGCAGGCGACCCGCTCCTCGTCCTCTACAATAGATCAACTGACCTTGCCCTCGAGAAGGCAAGAATAAACCTTTCCATCCAGCAGGACAATCTAAATAAGGCTCTGTCGAACCTGGAAAAGGCCGAAATAAAAGCTCCACAGCGGGGAATAGTTACGGAAATCACAGTCAAAAAAGGAGACAACATCTCAAAAGGAACTACCGTTGCAAAGCTCAGGCTAAACCCTGGAAAGACCATAATAAAAGCGCCGTTTAATGCGGCTCAGATAAAAGATGTAAAAATAGGCGATAAGGCAGAAGTTCTCTTTTTAGATTTCCTTTTCAAGAAAGAAGGCATCGTAACGGATATATCTGAAAAAGGTAAGCTCAAATCCACCGGAGCGGTATACTATTACGCCACCATCGAAATCGACGGCGAATACTACGTAGAAGGGGCGGAAACTTTAGTCGACGTGACTTTAAATACGAGAGACGGCGTGCAGAAAGCAGTAGAAGCTGTAGCCTTGGAAGCTCCGGAAGAAATAGAAGTAAAGTCTGAAGCAGCGGGAACCGTGTCCGCAATCTATGTAAAAGAAGACCAGACGGTGAGCGCCGGGGCGAAGCTTGTCAGTTTAGACTCCGAAGAACTAAAAGAAAGCGTAGAAAACGCAAGGAGGTCCTTGGAACAGGCAAAGCTGGATTTAGAAGAAAAAGAGCTTGCAAAAAATGAACTCGTATACACCGCCCCATTTGACGGAACTATAGTCGAGGTCAACGTCAGCGAAGGGGAGGAGCTCGTACAGTCAAGCAGCCAAAGCTCCAGCAAGCCTTTGATAATCCTCGCCGACTACTCAAAAATGAAGGTAGTGATATCGGTCGATGAACTCGACGCGGTGAAGATAAAAGAGGGTATGCCAGTGAAAATTACATCCGACGCCTTCCCCGGCAAGTCCTGGCAGGGCACAGTCGAAAATGTGGCCGAAATCGGGACTTCTTCTAATGATGTCTCGACCTTTGACGTCACGATAGTCACCTCCTCCATCGAGGAACTAAAGGCCGGGATGACGGTCACTGCAGAAATTATAGTTCAGTCCAAGGAAGACACTTTGATACTTCCCGCCAGCGCCATCCGCGAAGCAAATGGAAGGACATTCGTATTATTGCGTGAAAAAGAAGGCGAGGCTAATGGCCAGAGCCGCCGCCAGAACATGAAAGAAGTAAAGCTTGGCATAAAGACCAGCGAGTACGTAGAAATTTTGGAAGGCTTAAGTGAAGGTGATGAAGTAATAATACCCACAACATCCGCATCAGGCCAGAGTAATAGACAGGGCAACACGGGTGGTTTTCGCTTTGATCTAGTACCAGGCGGCCCTCCGTCCGGTCCCAGACGGTGAGAAAGAGGGGGGCTTTAATGATTGAACTCATCAATATCAACAAATCTTACGGAAGAGGAAAAAACGAACTTCAAATATTGAAGGATATAAACCTGAAGATAGACGAGGGCGAATACGTGGCTGTAGTCGGGCCGTCGGGCTCGGGGAAGACCACCCTGATGAATATAATTGGCATGATAGACGTCCCAACTTCCGGTGAATACCTGTTCGAGGGAAAGCTTGTGTCAAAACTGGCGGAACGGGAACTAGCGAGGATAAGAAACAGGAAAATAGGCTTTGTCTTCCAGAGTTTCAACCTCATACCAGAGCTCAATGCTCTTGAAAATGTTGAGCTCCCGATGATATACGCGGGTATGAAGCCTACAGACAGAAAAAAGAGAGCTGCCGAGCTTCTTTCCCTCATGGGACTATCCGACAGATTGTCGCATAAGCCTTCCGAACTTTCCGGGGGCCAGCAGCAGAGGGTAGCCATTGCAAGGGCCCTTGCCACCGACCCTCCTATCATCCTTGCCGACGAACCCACAGGAAACCTGGATTCCAAGTCGGGCTCGGACGTGATGGACACTTTAGAATCCCTAAATTCAAAGGGAAAGACCGTAATACTCATAACCCATGACCGGGAAATAGCTTCTCGGGCAAGGCGAAGGATAGAAATACGAGATGGAAAGATAATCCGCGACGAAAGGGCGGGATTCTGATGTCTTTTTTTGCACACACTGCAATGGCACTTCGAAGCATAAGCCGCAAAAAAATGCGGTCTTTACTCACAATGCTCGGAGTTATAATCGGCGTTGCATCCGTCATCACCCTAGTCGCTATAACCCAGGGCACCGCTTCCAGGATAGAAGAAAGCATCAAAAGCCTTGGCGCCAATCTAATCGGTATCAACATTACCGGGAGAGGCCCTGAAGGCTCTTTGTCTTACGACGAATTTGAAAAGCTCGCATCGAATAACCCCTATATAACCGCTGCCGCACCGGTATCGAGTACTAGGTTGAAAGCTATCTACAAAGGCGAGGACCTGGACGTGAATTTAATAGGCACTACTGCTGAATATCCAGAAGTCCGAAATCTCACCGTCGCCCGGGGGAGATTTTTTACCAAAAGCGAAGTCGATGAGCGAAGGAGCGTGGCGGTAATTGGCAATGCTGTAGCTGAAGAATTGTTCCCCGGCGAAAATCCGCTTGGAAAAGAACTGAGGGTTAAAAACCGCATTTTCGAAATAATCGGAGTCCTCGCCTCCCAGGGGAGCACGGTCAGCGGCTCCGAAGACGAAGTTATCTACGTCCCGATAACTGTGTCGCGCACGCTCACGGGCTCAAGCGGTATAAGGCAAGTTTTCATGCAGGCAAAGTCCGCCGAGACCGTACAGCTTGCAATCAACCACGCGACAGCCGAGCTTCTAAAAAAGTTTAAAAACGATGAAGATAGCTTCAGGATATTCGACCAGACGCAGATGCTTGCTACTGTGCAGGAGACCACAGGAGCCATGTCCGCAATGCTTGGAGGGATAGCAGCCATTTCCCTTCTCGTAGGCGGCATAGGCATAATGAACATAATGCTGGTCTCGGTAACCGAAAGAACCAGAGAAATCGGAATAAGAAAGGCATTAGGAGCAACGAGGAGCGACATAATGACCCAATTTCTCATAGAATCCATCATCCTGAGCGGCTCCGGAGGAGCCATAGGCGTGCTTACCGGCTTTGCCGCCGCCTCGGTGCTCAGCAGGACGTTAAACGTAAGCGTAAAATTTTCGCCGCCCTTTATTTTGATCGCATTTAGCTTTTCTTTAATAGTAGGGGTATTCTTCGGCCTTTATCCCGCAAGCCGCGCATCCGCTCTTAATCCGGTAGAGGCATTGAGATACGAATAAGGGATATAAAAAAGATTTACGGCACGCAGGCCAGTTAAAGAGGACCAATCAAACGCAAACCAGAATTCTATCTCTCTCGAATATATTAAGCCTGGCGATATAGTAGAAGTGTGTTATAGTAATAATAAAGGCGGCCTTTAAAGGCCGCTTCTTCCTATTTTAGTATTTAGACATTTCTTTATTCTTTAGTATTTAAACATTTTATTATTCTATATACGTCATATAATTTAAGGATAGTTTTCCTGTCTTAGATTATCGTCCTGCAACTCATTTTATCACAGTTACTTTCACAACAAAAAACAAAAGATTTCGGCAGCGTCCTACTCTCCCGGGGAATACTCCCCAGTACCATCGGCGCTGGAGGGCTTAACCTGTGTGTTCGAAATGGCTACCGGTGTTTCCCCTCCGCTATGGCCACCGAAATCTTCTTTCCCTATTCTATTCCTTCCCCTGCACCCTCAAAATCACACAGCGGGTATGCTCCACTTGGTCAAGCCCTCGACTCATTAGTACCGGTCGGCTCAAGGCCTCACAACCCTTACACCCCCGGCCTATCTACCTGGTCGTCTCCCAGGTGTCTTACCCCCTCTTCAGGGTGGGATACCTTATCTTGGGGCAGGCTTCGCACTTAGATGCCTTCAGTGCTTATCCCTCCCGGACTTGGCTACCCAGCTGTGCCCTTGGCAGAACAACTGGTACACCATCGGTCCGTCCACCCCGGTCCTCTC
>NZ_FRCR01000011.1 GCF_900142995.1 Caldanaerovirga acetigignens
TTGCCAACTTTGGAATAGATGTAACAAGTCCATACGCATGGTATTACGATAACAAAGGTACTAGTTCAACATCTGATGATAAATATTCCCACACATGGTCTGTTGCTAAAAAGTTATATTCTTTCATTGTTCTTGATAGTAATCCACGTAGGGGCGCAAAAGCTAGGACTTATCCGTATCCAGGCACTACTTCAGATCCCTATCCAGACGAAATCTCAATAGGCGATTTACTCTTTTATGATTGGGAAGGAGATGGCGAAATTAATCATGTATCGATATATGTAGCAAATGGGACAGATCCAAACTCCGGATATTCTGGTGCGTTAGTAGATCAACATACGACAAATAGATATCATGCCATTTGGTCTCTGAGTTATTACAATGAAGATAGAGAAACTACTAATATATATCCCGTAACGTTATACTTAAATTTCTAGGGTAAAGGAGGGTGGATATGCTTATTAAGAACAAATTATTTGTAATAGTATTCTTGCTGGTGTCGGTTATTGAGGCTGTTACATTAATACAAGCTGAAGTTCCTAGTGCAAAAGAAAGAGAAAACATTGCTCAAGTTATAAAACAAGCTGTGGAATTGCCAGGTAAAGTGTATACCCAGGCAAGATCGCATCACAGGAACAAGACATTGGCCGAAAATAGAGTGGCACTCATGAATAATGGGAAAAGAGCTTTACAAGAACTTTTTACAGATGATTTAGCACAACGCTTATCAAAAAGTTGGGTAGAAAACCAATTAGAGAGAGTAGTTGATGGCCCAGATCAAATTGATAGCGGAGTATCGAATGTTGAAATAACAGACCTGTCTATATCCGGTGATAAGGCATATGTAACTGCTGTGGTAGAAAAATATTTTGTCGACAGAATAACCCGCGATGGGAAAAATTATATTGATCGAATGGAAGGTAAGTCAACTATTAAAGCAACCTTAGTGAAAGTTGACGGTAAATGGAAAATAGCTGAATATACTTCACAACCCAGTCTCAATCCAAAACATATAATACAGCCCGAGTAACTGTTTTTGAATTGTAACTATTTTTGAATTGCCCCCATTTTTTAATTGGGGAATTCTTTTATACTTCAAGGAGTAAAGTTAATAATGAAAAAAAACTGGCTTGTTGGTTTAAGAGGAGTATTGATATTAACTCCTGCAATTGGAGTAGGGTTATATTTTATCGTCGAATTAAGACAATACTTAGAATTGATATTTGGCAATAGAAACATTGTCACGAAACAAGATTATTATAGGTTTTGTATTAATCTATTTATCGCAGCGTTATTTGCTTTATTTTTTAATAAGGCCGACAAAAAGATATATAAGATTTGGAAATATTTATTGATTGCAATGGTTATTTTATCCGGTACCAGATTATTTTCTGCGTTTTTGATTGACTGGTTGTGTAGCGACAAACTTTTCTTTACCGGCTCTAATTATGAACCGTTGGTTATACATTTGCAGCAGAAAGTAGGAGCAGCAATTTTATGTGGAGAGATTACAATTATTTTATTAATCATCTATTTACGAAATAGAAAAGCATAAAAGGCTGTACTGGCATGGTTTGAATCCAATTGAATTGATAATTAAGGCAGTGCCTGGTCTTGGGGATATATACAGAAAAGGTGAAGAAATATACAAGGCGTTAAAGGCTATTTATACGGATTTGTCGAATATTGATCCTTATAAGAGGGTCGAAGTTGAAACGAAGTATACATATAGAGATTTTTATCACGATCTTTATGTCTGGGATTATAGTAAAACATGGAAATATATTGGTTATAGTTTAAGCAGATATTATTATAAGTACTATGGAATATGGTATTTCGATGCAAAAATTGGAGAGTTTAGACATAGAGATGAACATTATACTCATCAAAATGGCTATCCTCCTGAAGTTATAGCAAAGGCTCCAAACTATATGAAATACAATGTGTTAAGTCAATTGGCATATGAAGCATGAAAGATGGGGAGAACGTATTATGAAACATATTAAGAAATTTATCATCTTTCATATTCTTTTTTCTTTTTTATTTTTAACTGGATGCAAATATTTTGCCACTCCTTTTCTTCCGGATGTTGATTTTGTGATAGACAGAATAAATTCAGGGGAAAGTGAGATAGATTATGAAAAATACGTAAGAATTGAAATGTATAAATCTCGATTGCTTTTCGATCATACCACGGTGGAAGGCGGCCCGGATGATGAGCTATGCAATTTGATATATGGATTTAGAATATATAATATTTCTAATGAACCGATAAAAATAAATTATAAAAAATTTGTTCCCCCAGAATTAAGTAAAATAATCATAGCTGGTTTGGAAGATGAATTCTATCCTCCTCATAGGTATTTAAAGTTAAAACCTGGTGAAAGAATATTTGATGAAGGAGGAGTTTTGATGAAGCATTATAATAAACTTTCGGAAGAAGAAAAAAAGATTTTCCATCAATATAAAGATACGCTTTATTTCGAGTTAAGGATAAATGGGAAGAGAGCTTATGCTAAAGTTTCTGCAGAATGAGTTAAAATATACATTCTGCATATTATGTGTTTTTATCCAAAATATCTTGATGCAGGGAAACATCCAATCGGAAGAATTCCTGGACACTTTGTTACTTTTGTTAGCTCGGAGATTATAGGCCCTGTTTCTATTGATAAAGATATTAAAATAAATGAGCATGTTATAATAAATAAAGACCCAAAAACTGTTACTAAGGATGAAATTGTTCCCTTGACTGATGAGGAATTAAAGGAATTTTTTGGAGATACACCACCCGTAAAAAAAAGTTTTTTGAAGAAGAACACAATGTACGATTGGTCTTTTAAAATTCATGACCCGGGTACAAGATATGGCAAAAATATCTATTTTTCAGATAATATAAAAGGAGCTACATTAGACGACCTGGATAGAATAACCATATTTGAGAAATAAAAGAAGGTGAGGGAAATGCATAAAATTGCAAAAGTATTTTTATTAGCAATTTTTCTTTTTTTTGTTACGGGTTGCGAAGTACAACAACCTTCGATTATAGAACACGTTGAAGAAAGTGACTCAAAAACGCTTTCGGCAGAGAAAAACAACAATAAAAGCTACTTCCAATGGAGGTACCCGGAAGATTTAAATAATATGAAACATCGTCCATCAGATCTAATTGATATAGCTTTAAGTAATGATAGAAATGTCGTTTATACCAATTATTTTGAGGGTAGGCTCACTGCAATAGATTCTAAAAGTGGAAAAGAATTGTGGAACTATGAATTGCCGGAAGGCTCCGATATCGTTCAAATAGGGGTCCATCCGAATAATAATGATATTTACTTGATGGACCTTCCAAATTTGCAAGTATGGGTTTTATCCTATGAAGGTAAGTTGAAAAATCATATTTCCTTTGGTATGGGTAATTATGCTATTAGAATGGTACCTCCATTTATATTTACAAAAAAAGGACGTTGTTATTTCGGGGCACCCGATGGAAAAGTTTACTGTGTTGATGATAATGGAAAAGTTTTATGGGCAACAACCGTTGGAAGATCTAAAACATCCGGGGAAGATCATCCGGTAAGCGATCTTATCATTACAAAAGACGAAAGAACGATAGTAGCCTCAGCCTTTATTGATCCAACCAATCCAGTTTATGGAATTGACGCTGATTCGGGGGAAATAAGATGGCAATATAGTCATAGCAAATATACAAATATAAATTACATAACAGCGGACGATGAAAATAACGTACTTTTGGCAGCTAATGATCCAAAAGAAATGAAAAGATGGAATTCTACAAATCCCGAAGAACAAGAACCTCCTATGGATGAAATAAACTCAACCGTGGGCGGTGCGGTAATATTACTTGATGCGAACGGCAAGGAGAAAAAAATTATTGAAATACCAAGACAGTTTGGCTTGGTGCATGTAAAAGGCGACCCTAAAAGGAATCGTATATACGCAACATGTTATACTTGTTTTGATAGACTATCAGCTGTATGGGCACTTTTTGCGGCTGATTATGAAGGTAACATATTGTGGGACACCTTAAAATATCCAATCTTATTGGCGGGTTATACAAATAGTGAGTTTTTAAAGTTACAAGATTTTTATGTATATCTTGGAAGCTATGGGGATATAAAAAAGATTGATATTGATGGCAACCTAATTGCTGAATATAAAATCCTTGAAGAAAGAAAATCTTTAATTTCAGGAGTTAATTTAGAAGGTTCTGCGTCGATAATAGCTGCTGACGAAAATGAAAAATCGCTTTACGTATTTTGTGGAGAAGAAAAATACCATGAAGAATACGGGTCAATAGGGAGAATATATAAACTTAAGCTGGAGTAAAATCCCCAATTTTTTACTACCACTTATCCATATAATGCTACAAATTTAAATGGTGAGATAAAGGGGGTCGTTAAAAATGCAAACGCCACTTTTGTATGGTGGCGTTTTTACTTTTTTGCTTTATAACTTTATAAATTCTTTATTAATTCGGGTTATTATCTATATAAAAATAAGAGTAATTTTCAAAAAATGATTAAACTCCTTTTAAGTGCGGCTAAATCCTGTAAATCTTCCGAAATTTCGATAGAAAGGATGGTAAGATTGGCAGAGTATATTATTGAAACCAAAAATCTTAGAAAATACTACCATGGGCAGTTAGTGGTTAAAGATGTCTCACTGCGCGTTCCGGCAGGGTCTATATACGGTCTCATCGGGCCTAATGGTTCGGGCAAATCAACGATTTTAAAGCTGCTGACGGGTTTGTTGCATCCCGATGGGGGAGAAATAATTGTCTTCGGTGAGCCCTGGCAGAGAAAGCACCTTTCGCGCATAGGAGCGTTAATAGAATCTCCGGCCCTTTATGGGAACCTCACCGCGGAGGAAAACCTTCTGGTTCATACAAAATTGATGGGATTGCCCGGGAGCGTTATATATGAAGTGCTTGACACTGTTGGTTTAAAAGATTCCTGCAAAAAATTGGCGTCTCAATTTTCATTGGGAATGAAACAGCGTTTAGGTATAGCAATAGCCTTGTTGGGAGAGCCAAAGCTGCTAATTCTCGATGAGCCAACCAATGGCATCGACCCTGTTGGTATTCAGGAATTTAGGGGATTGATCCGCTCGCTTTCAAAAAGGGGTATCACGGTGATTATTTCAAGTCATATACTAAAGGAAGTATCGCAGGTTGTAGATTATATAGGAATTCTCAGCGAAGGTCGGCTGAAATATCAGGGGAAGATAAACCCTGACGAAGACCTCGAGTCCCTTTTTATGGAAATTTTAAACATTGAGGAGGATAAAAAATGATCGCCATAATACAAGCAGAGTATCTCAAATACAGAAGGACATTTTCAAGGCGCCTCGTAACATCGGGACCGCTGATTTTTATATTAATGGTACTGCTCCAAGAAATATTCATACCTGATGGCTTTATGAAAACGTGGCAGTTGCTTCTCGGCCAGGTTTACAACTGGTGGTCAGTGGTATTTATACCCATAGGTACTGCCTTGTTTGCTGCACTGGTGCAGTTTCAGGAGAAAAAGGCGGGTGATTACCAGAACCTGCTCATACGCAATGTTTCGCTGCCGGCCCTGTGGGCAGCCAAGGTTCTGGTGATGGTTATTAATACAGGGCTTGCCACAGCAGTCCTCATTTTGACCACCTTTTTATCGGGACTCTTGATAGCGAAAGAAAGCATACCCTGGTTTAAAATTTTAGCAGGCGGTTTTATGCTTTGGGTAAGCTCCCTGGACTTGATACCGGTGCAGCTATGGGTGGCCATGAAAAAGGGCACCGTTGCCAGTGTGGCTCTGGGATTTATAGGCTTATTAGCAGGAATTTTGGCAGCACCTAAAACTTACTGGATATTTGTGCCGTGGAGTCGCCCCATCCGGCTGATGTGCCCCATAATAGGGGTTCACCCCAATGGCATATTTTTAAAACCGGGGGACCCGCTTTTAAAGCCCTCGGTGATACTTCCGGGGATAGCTTCGGCAATCGTGTCTTTTGCCATCTTCACAATTTTGACGGCCATATGGTTTAATAGAAAGGAAGTGTGGTGATGGGTAGGGTTTCTTTTTTAAACTTACTATCGGCCGAGTGGTTGAAAACAAAGCGCACTCCGGTAAGATGGCTGTCGTTCTTAACTCCTGTTGCCTTTGCGGTATTATTGACATGGTATTTTTCGCTGAAAAAAGTTACTCCTTATATTCAAGCCGAAATTTATCAGGCTTTCTTTGAAGTATGGGCTACAGTGGTAATTCCGGCGGGATCCGGCATTATTTCTGGAATTGTGGTAAACCAAGAAGAAATGGCAGGGGATTTTAACGGTTTTTTGGGTAGCAAACTGCCCCGAAACAGACTTTACCTTGGGAAACTGGCAACGATTACCTTATTTTCGATGACGAGTATGATGATCGGGATGGTAACGCTTTTAATCGGTATAAGATATGTGTTGAATATTCCCGTTAATGGGATTATCTTCATTGTGGCTGCCTTTATATTGCAGCTCAGTGCCATGCCGCTGTTTGCTTTTCATATCTGGATTGGCTTTGCCCGGGGTATGGGTGAATCTTGCGGCCTCGGCTGCGCCGGCGTACTTATAGCTTCTCTAATGGCCTCGAGCCTTGGAGATACGGTGTGGCCGTTAGTTCCATGGGCATGGCCGGTGCGCCTGTCCATGCTTCCCGGGATTTATTTGCCCGGTGTGATACTACCACAACATTTTAAATCTTTACGTTTTATCCTTGAACAGAGCCTGAAAGGTATAATTCCCGTTGCGGTTTTCTTTACGATGATGCTGGTGGGGGGATTGGTGTGGTTTAATAAATGGGAATGCGGAAAGACTTACGATTGATTATGTGTTCTGGAGGTGATGCCGGTTGAGCAGAATACTCATAATCGATGATGAAGAAGAGCTGGTCAGCCTTTTAAAGGATTCTCTGGAAAAAAAGGGTCACACGGTGTGGACGGCTTTAAATGGAGAAGAAGGCATTAAAAAAGCTCGACAACAGCCGGACTTAATTATACTGGATATCATGATGCCGGAGGTGGATGGATTCGATGTCTGCAGGTGTATCAGGGATGAGGTTTTGTGCCCCATTATTTTTCTAAGCGCTAAGCAGTCGGAAACCGACAGGATTAAGGGTCTTGCGCTGGGAGGAGATGATTATGTGGTAAAACCCTTCAGTCTGGGCGAGCTTACGGCAAGGATTGAAGCCCACCTCCGGCGGGAAAATAGGGCTTTATACCTGAATACCTGTGGCAGAAGGCCAATGATCAACTTTAAAAATCTCACGGTAGATTTGAAGGAACGGCAGGTAAGGATAAACGGGAATTTGATTGCGCTCACAAAAAGGGAGTTTGATATTGTAGAGCTATTATCCCTGCACCCCGGCCAGGTATTTTCAAAAGATCAGATCTATGAAAAGATCTGGGGTTATGATGCAGAAGGGGATTCCTCCACCGTAGCGGAGCACGTGAAAAATATAAGGGCAAAGTTTGCCAAAGCCGAGCCAAACATCGAATATATTTCTACTGTTTGGGGTATCGGCTACAGGTGGGAGAAAATAAGATGATGGAAAAAAAGCCTTTAAAGACTCAATTTGTTGTCAGTTTCATACTCATACTTGTATTCAGTTTTATCGCCACCATAGCCACATATTTTTTCGGCTTTGTATTGTATAAAAAAATCGAATACAAAAACATGTACCCGGCCAATTATTTTGAGAAAAAAATTCCCGAAATAGAGGAACATATAAGAAAAAGCGGCGTGTCAATCTTAAGCCGCGAAGGTCGAGCGGCTCTTGAGAAAATCATTCCCGCCGAAGGTATCTCCTACCAGGTTATGGATAATTTTGGCCGTAGAATTTACGGAACGGATGAAGGGCTAATCATTGGGGATAAGGAACAGCTATGCAGGAAATTAAACACCACTTTTAGCTTAAAGGGAAAGTACATCCGGTTAGTGCCGATAATTGATCAGGAAGGGAAAATAGCGGGAGCCGTATCCCTTTCCTACTCGCTGGTGCCTACTTACCGCAGCCTATTTGATAAAATATGGATTTCCTTTATATTTTTCGCCGTCATATTTTCTCCGTTTTTTTATTTAATCCTTTGCACCTGGATGTTTTCAAGGATCTTTTACAAAAATATTGTAAAACCTTTAAATCTGCTCATAAAGGCGTCGGAGAAAATATGTGAGAAAAACCTGGATTTCTTCATTGACTATGACGCACCTAACGAACTAGGGCGACTCTGTAAAGCATTTAATGAGATGAGGGGCGAGCTTGAAAAATCGCTGATTTTACAGTGGAGGATGGAGCAGCAGAGGCGGGAAATGCTGGAAGCACTGGCCCATGACCTTAAAACACCGGCTTCCATAATTAAGGGGTATGCAGAAGCCCTTATGGAAGGTGACCAGCAAAACAGCGACAAGATTTGCAGATATTTAAACATAATTAAGGAAAGTACTGATAAGATTACAACTTTTGTTAATAAAATAAGGTATGTTTCTGAACTGGAATTTTCTGATTTTAAACTGGAACCCGAACCGGTTGACATAAAATTTTTTATCCTAAAAAAAGAGGAAGGTTACAGGCTTCTTTCCCAAAAGAAAAATATCAAAATTTATACAAACGTATGCGATACAAGGCATTGTGAGGCATTATGCCTGATAGATAAAGAAAAGCTTGAAAGAATACTGGACAATATAGTCATGAACAGTATTCGCTTTACTCCGAATTCTGGACGCATTAACATTGATGTGACGATAAAAGACGACAGATTATATTTTCGGATTTGCGATACAGGAAAAGGCTTTAGTCCCAAAGATTTGGTACATATCTTCGATAGATTCTATAGAGGTGATAGTGCACGAAATTCAGAGGGCGAACACATGGGCCTCGGGCTCTATATTGCCAGAAAACTCGTAGAAGCGCACGGAGGTACCATAAAGGCTTTTAACCGCTCAGAAGGCGGTGCCTGTGTAGCCTTTGACATATCAATTTGCCGTAATTGATTATAGAGTAAAAAGCCGGTAGAGTATATTGACAAAACAGGATTACAGTTGTAATATTAAATTAAACTTACAAATGTAATCTAAAAGGAGGTAAACTTTCATGGAAAAATTTCCTCAAATTTCCGAAGCCGAGTTGGAGGTAATGAAGGTTTTATGGGAATTAAAGCAGGCCACAAGCTCTCAGATTATAGAAAAATTGACTAAGGTTAAGGTATGGAAGCCCAAGACAATTCAAACACTTCTTAATCGCTTGGTAGCAAAAGGGGCCGTCAAAGCAGAAAAACTATCGAGCAAAGCCTTTGTATATTCACCTATTATAGATGAGACCGAGTATAAGGCCTTTGCCAGCCGTTCATTTTTGGATAAAGTTTTTAACGGTTCTTTGAGCCTGATGGTTACCAGTTTTGTCAGGGGACAAAAGTTATCGGTGGAGGAGATAGAAAGGTTAAAGAAACTTTTGGAAGATGAGGTGACAAAATGACAGGAGTATTTACGTCCGTTTTAAAAGCCTCTTTAAACGCTTCCCTTGCAGGGATTATGATTTTATTAATAAAAAGGATTCTGAAAAACAAACTTAGTCCCCGCTGGCATTATTTAATCTGGTTTGTACTTATAATAAAGCTACTTATACCTTTTGGGCCCCCTTCACCGGTGAGTTTTTTCAACACAGTATACTCAAAAAGCTACAATATTGATTTTATACAGCCGGAATTTAACCACAACCTGCAGCCATCGTTAATTTTAGGGGAGTCACCGTCTAAGAGTGTTCAATTACCAATCGATAATCAATATAATAATGACGAAAATGTAAATAATGCCTCTTTTAGAAAAATAAGTACCGTTGCCTCTTACATTTGGGTTACCGTCTTTATTCTATCTTTGTTATTCGTGATATTTATAAACGTGAATTTTAATAGAAAGCTGAAAATTAGCGGCAGAACTGTTCCTTTAACTTTAAAGAAGATATTGAATAATTGTAAAGAGAAAATTAAATACAACGGGGACGTTGATGTAATTGTACAGGATATAATTAAAGTTCCTTCCGTTGTAGGCTTTTTGAGCCCTAAAATATTAATTACTCCAACCTTTTTGGAATTGGGAGAGGAAAAACTTTCGTATATATTTTTACACGAGCTTTCCCATTTAAAGAGAAAGGATATACTGGTAAATTATCTGTTGATTTTTTTACAGCTTTTTTATTGGTTTAACCCTCTAATATGGTATTATTTTAAAAAGATCCGTCAGGACATGGAAATTGCAACCGATGAGGGAGTCCTGGTTTTGCTGGAAAACAATGAAAGAAAGGAATACGGAAGAACCCTTATTTCAATTCTTGAAAATTTTAATATGCCCGCACCATCCCTGAAGCTTGTAAGTATGGTGGATGAAAGAGGAAATATTGAAAGTAGAATAAGGATGATAAGCATGGCCGATATATTTAAAACTAAAAGAGTAATATTTTTTATTACCGGAATTTTATGTTTTGTTTTTCTTGGCTTATTTTTACTTACGGGCCCTGTATCTAAAAATGAGGTGCAGGTCGGAAGCTTAGTGTTCGATATTCCCGGTGATATAAAAATAAATACCGATACTCCGGGGTTAATAATACAAAAGAACACAATTTTTAAATACTTCTCAAAAACAAGGATCATATCTTACGGTGAACTCATATTTGAAAAAGATAGGTCTCCCATAGGGGGAATTCAAATCATTTCCTACGAACCCGGTCAGCCCCTCTTTTTACCCAATCATTCGGAGGTAAAAAGCCAGAAGGAAATAAAGGGGCTAAATACGAAGGCCGTTTTGATAAACCTTGATTTAAGCCAGCCCGCGGCATCAGGGGATACTTCGGTAAAAAATGAAAATCATTTGTATCTTATTTTTGAGGAAGAAAAAATCGCTTATGATATTTACGCCGATTCAAGATACGTTGACGAAGCCGTTATTTTAAAAATTGCAAAAAGTATTAAGCCTGCAGAAAACGCTGAGGTAATAAAGATTATTCACGGATTCGGTAAAAGGTTGAAGGACGTAAGTAAACTCGCACCTGTGGAAATCTTACGGGAATCTATTAAGCAAAGCTATGGAGGATTTATTGCGCCGGAGCTTTTAAACCAATGGATAAAGGATCCAACGAAGGCACCGGGTAGGTACGTTTCAAGCCCCTGGCCGGACAGAATCGATATACTAGATATAGTGAAAGAAAATGAAAGCAAATTCTCGGTTTTCGGAGAAATTGTGGAAATAACCAGCGTCCCCGGTGAGGAGTGGAGAACGATGATTAAAGCAACCGTTGAAAAAATTGAGGGTAAGTGGCTAATTACGGGGATAGAGGCTCAAGAAAATAAAAATAATGCACCGGATGATAAGCAAATTATATTAAATGCCCTGGAAAATGCAAAATTTGTAAGACTGTTGGCGGTGGACGCCCAAAAAGAGATTATGCTAAGAAAAGAGCAAATTAACGAACTTAAAAACGCCTTTTTAGTGACAAAGGCAAAGATAGACGACGAATATCCCGGAGGAGCGCTAGTGTCGGAATTTCCCGACTATCAGCTGCAGCTCGATGATGTTCACATATATTTTATAAATAAAAATCAATTTGCAGTAAGCGGGAAAACCTCTAGTGTCTACAATACGGGTGGGGAAATCTGGGAAGCATTGACAAAAATTTTGCCCGTTGGACGGATTGATAATAAAGAGATCGTATCCTACCTTTTTAATGCTCAAAGGGTAGAAGTATCTTCGAGTAAGGATAAATTGATAGAGGGAGACTATACCGCAAGGAAAAACCATTTTGTGAGGATATTAAGGGATGGGGAATTGAAAGGGAATGGAATTGGGACCGGGATGAGGCCGGAAATGATTGTGAAATTTTATATAGATGGCGATGCAATTGATGTTGAAATATATGAAGATGGATTTAAATATCAAGGAAAATATTATTATAAGCCAGGTTTGTTGAAGGAAATAGAAAACATGTTGTCTGCGGGGTGATATTTTTTGATAAAGGGGGTTATATTGTGAGTTTTAAAAGGATAATGTATTTTTTACTTATGCTATGTTTTACTTTGCTGTTGTATGGCTGCAAAGATAGAACAGCTATAAATATGAATAAAGCTCGAGAAAAGGAATTAAAAGATGTAATACAGGTAAAAGCCGATGTAATTGAAGAGTTGATAATAAATAACTTAAAAAACGAAATTATAGGGGTCTCTGGATGGATCGTTGACTATGCGGACGAAAATAACATTATATTTCATAATTATGCACATCTTTTTAAATTCAATATTAGTTCAAAAAAATTCTCATGCCACATAGATTTAACCAAAATAGATGCCGATCACGTCCAGGGTTCTGTAGTCACAAATTTTTTTGTTAGCCCGGATGGCAATTATGTTGTAATAAACAATGGGGGCGCAGAAACGGATGTCCTGAATCGTGAGTTTGATGTATATTTTTGCAATTTAGGTGAGGGGCAGGTAAAGGTTATTGCAAAGAAAAACAATTGCAAAACCCTTTACTGTTGGTCAAAGGATTCCGCCTATTTTATAATGGCGGCAAGGAATGGGGAAAATATGGAGATTTATGATGTACACACGGGCAGCATAGAAAATATTCCTTTTGGCAAAGAAAATATCAGTAATATTTTTATAACCGAGGGAAATAATATCCTGATTGACGGAAAAGAAAAGTACTTGATAAAGCTGAGTACTAAGGAAATTGAAAAGCTTCCTATAGAAGGGATTTTAATAGGGGAAAAAGAAGGCGAAATTTACTATTTTAATGATGGGAAAATATGTTCATTTAATTTTGTAAATTCTTATGCTGTTGAAAATATAGGTGAAAAATATAAATTATTTAGAATATCCGGGGATTATGCAGTTTTTACAGGAGAAAAGGATGCGAAAATTTTTGATAAAAGTAAAAGTAAGATGGTTTCATACCCGGTTAGGATATCTGAAAATACTTTTTATTACAATGCGTCTCCTGATCGCAGCAAATTATTGGTAGTTGACGGAAATATTACACGAGTTTATTCTTCAAATGGTACATTTGAGGAAATAACCGTGGATGGCTTTAATTTTTACATGGCAAAGTGGATTTCTGAAGAAGATATACTGCAAGTCTATACACGGAATTTTTCTCCCGTTCAAATTATAATCGTAAATTATAATGTAAAGGATAAAAAGTTGTCTACGATTTATAATTCCGAAACATAACTCCTTATACATCCACCTCTGCTTCACATTTTGCCAATAGCGTATTTAAATTGACAGAGTTTTGTTATTTTTTTAACCTTTTGATATAGTCCCCTGAGACTACTACAAAAAATTAAATTGACATAATCCATCTCTGTGTTATAATAATACAAAACGAATAACGGTACCTCATCTCGCAATGAGTTGAGGTAGAGGTGCGACACATCAAGAGTACTCCTGCAAAGGTGCGAGAGGCCAATGATGCAGGAGGAAAGGGATTGTCGCCGAAGCACAATCCGATTCTCGTAGGATTGTGCTGGGCCTATGCCGAAGAGGTATAGGACTGTCACCAAAAAACTTCCCCGAGTTTTTTGGTGGAGCGCTACTTCATAACCCTGGGGAGAGAGGAGGTATTTGCCTGTATGAAAAAACAGCTGGCAAATATCTGCGGCTGTATTTTTTTTTAATTTATCTGTAAAAATAATTAGAAGAAAGGAGAACATAGATGCTGCACAAGAACTTGACGGTAAATAAGAAAGGCCATCTCGAAATAAGTGGATGTGATGCGGTTGAACTTGCAAATAAATACGGGACACCTCTTTACGTGATGGATGAATCGCTCATAAGAGAAAATTGCAGGATTTACAAGAATGAACTACATTCACTGCATCCGGACAGCGGTGTAATTTATGCTGCGAAAGCATTTATTACTATGTCTATGTGCAAAATAGTAAAAGAAGAAGGCCTCTTTCTCGATGTGGTTTCAGGTGGAGAACTTTATACCGCAATAAAAGCAGGTTTTCCGCTAGAAAGAGTATATTTTCATGGAAATAATAAATCTTACGAAGAATTGAAAATGGCTTTGGAACACAGGGTTGGACATATCGTAGTAGATAATTTCTATGAACTGGAAATGCTAAGCAGCCTCACGCGAAAGCTGAAAAAGAAGGCAAAAGTACTGCTGCGCATAACACCCGGAATAGAAGCCCATACTCACGATTATATAAAGACAGGCCAAATAGATTCAAAGTTCGGCTTTAGCCTTGAAAACGGAATGGCCATGGCAGCAGTTGAGGAAGCTTTAAACATAAAAGGTGTAAAATTGGTTGGTTTTCACTGCCATATTGGATCGCAGATATTTGAAGCTGAACCATTTGCATTAACTGCAGAAGTTATGATGAAGTTTGTTAACTCGGTAAAAGAACAATACGGTTTTGAAACGTCTCAACTCGATTTTGGTGGAGGATTTGGAATAAAGTATACTGAGGACGATAAACCACTTCACCCGAGAGAATATTTGAAAGCGCTAGTTGAATCGGTAAAGAAATGGGCTAATGAGTTAAATGTGACTGTTCCGAGGATTATGATAGAGCCCGGCAGGGCCATTGTGGGGCCGGCTGGGGTAACCCTATATACAATAGGAGCAATAAAAGATATTCCAAATGTAAGAAAATACGTCTGTGTGGATGGGGGAATGAGCGACAATATAAGGCCAGCGCTTTACGGTGCAAAATATACAGCCATCATAGCAAACAAGGCAAATAAGCCGCCAAAAGAAGTTGTGTCAATTGCGGGAAAATGCTGTGAATCCGGGGACATGCTCATATGGGACATAAAGCTTCCGGAAGTGGAAAGCGGGGATATTTTGGCGGTATTGTCAACCGGAGCATACCACTATTCTATGGCAAGTAATTACAATATGATACCGCGTCCGGCTATTGTTTTTGTGAAAGAGGGGGTTTCATGGCTTTCGGTAAAAAGAGAGACTTATGAGGACCTTTTAAAAAATGAGATATCCGAAGAGGAAGAAAAAGTTGCATCGCATGTCTTATAAGAGTGCGCTAATGCGCACTTTTTTTATGGTTGCAAAAATGATATAATGCTTATTGGTAAATATTATACGAAAGGATGTTATAAATGCCCTATTTTTCAGGTCCAGAAATGCTACTACGAATTCCGGCTCTTTTGATAGCCATATCTTTTCACGAATATGCTCACGCAAGAGTTTCTTATGCTTTGGGTGATCCAACTCCCAAATGGACGGGGAGGTTGACTTTAAATCCGTTAGCACACCTTGATCCGATCGGTTTGCTCATGTTGTGGCTATTTAAATTCGGTTGGGCAAAGCCGGTTATGGTTGATCCGAGGTATTATTCTAACAGAAACGGCATTGTGCTGACATCCCTCGCGGGCCCTTTGACAAATTTTTTACTAGCCTTTATAACTTTAGTGGTTATCAAGTTAAATGTGTTCGGTGGATTATTCGCCGTTTTTTTAGAGGTGTTATTTTCTTATAATTTGGTTTTAGCAGTTTTCAATCTTCTCCCCATCGCCCCTCTTGATGGGTATAAGATTTTTACGGGTCTTCTACCATGGAGAATGAGCGATAAACTTGTTTATTTAGAAACTTATGGTCCTTTAATACTAATATTCATTGTTTATTTTAATTTGGTACATATTATTCTCGACCCTTTTATATCAATTTCTTTGCGCGTTTTAGATAGATTGAGCGATATATTATTGATTTTTAGATTTTAAAAGGGTGATAGATTCGTGGCGCTAAATGTTAAGCTAGAAGCTTTTGAAGGTCCGCTGGACCTTCTTCTTCATCTTATAGAGAAAAACCAGATAAATATCTATGACATACCTATTTCGGAGCTGACCGACCAATATCTGAGCTATTTGGAAGGGCTTGATAAACTGGATATTGATATGGCCAGTGAGTTTTTGTTAATGGCGGCCACATTGCTCAGTATAAAATCTAGAATGTTACTTCCCGTCGAGAAAACCGGCGATATACAGAAAGAGATATGTGCAGGTGCCGAAAAAGAAGATCCAAGGATAGAACTGGTAGAAAAGTTGATAGAATATAAAAAATATAAAATGATCGCTATGGCGTTGAGGAAAAAAGAAGAGAAAGAAAGTAGAGTTTTTAAACGTAAGCCCGATGATTTTTCCTTTTTGTTTGAAGGAGAAATTTGTCTTTCTGAAGTTAATCTTGACGATCTAATCTTAATTTTTACTCGTATCATTAAAAAAGGTAAAATTGAAGGAAGTCAAAACCTAAAGACGATTTTAAAAGAGCCGTTGCCGTTGAGGGTTAGGGTGAAACAGGTATATAAAATTTTATTAAAGAAGAAAAGGATGTTTTTCAGGGAGTTTTTTCAAGAGAATTCCAGTAAATTAGAAATAATAATGACTTTTCTTGCTATACTCGAACTTATAAAATTAAACAGGGTAAGAGTACATCAGGAACAACTTTTTGGAGAAATAACGGTAGTATTAAAGGAGGGAGGTTAAATTGGACAGAGATGCGGCTATAGGAATTTTGGAAGGTATATTATTTGCAGCTGGAGATCCCGTTGAATTGAAAGATCTGGCAAAAGTGCTTGAAATTTCTGAGGAGGAAGTTTTATCCCTCGTCAATGATATGAAACAGGAATATAATTCTAAAAATAGAGGAATCATGATATCAGAAGTAGGTAAAAAAATAAGGCTAACTACTAAGGTTGAAATTTACCCTTATTTAGAAAAATTGCTAAAACCTCAAATTCGAACCCAACTTTCAAAAGCTGCTTTGGAAACATTGGCAATAATCATGTTCAAACAGCCGGTCACCAAAGCTGAAATAGAATCCATAAGAGGTGTTAACGTAGAAAAAACACTAAACAGTCTGATGGAAAGGAATTTGATCTGTGAGGTTGGAAGGTTAGACGTGCCCGGTCGACCGATTTTGTACGGTACAACGCAGGAATGTCTAGAATATTTTGGGCTCAGCTCTATTGAAGAACTTTCGGAGATTAAATTGAGCGAATAGGGGATTAATGTGGTTATATTATTTATATTGTTGGTCACTATTCTTACCGTTTTGTTAATTGTCCTCGTTCCTGTAAAATATTATGTGAATTTAGATGTAGAAGAAAAAGAAAGATGGGAAGTTCGCCTGAAAGTATCGGTCGGAGGACTTACTTTTAAAAGGGGAATATTTTATATTCCATATAATAACAGTAAAAAGAAGTGGAATTGGCAGTCATTGGATTTGATTTCTTTTTTGAAAGAAATTAAGATAAAAAAGATTTCGTGTTACGTAAGATACGGTTTCCATGACCCACTTATTACAGGTTTATCAGCAGGATTGATGTGGAACATTGCGGCTTTTACTTTTGTAATTTTAAGCCTTTATTATGACATTGATAGTTCTGAAGTATATGTGGACCTAAAGCCTGATTTTTCCGGTCAAAAACCGCTGGAGCTTCATTTGGAGAGTATAATGAGCATGAGAATCGGTCATATTATTACCGCGGGACTATTTTTGTGGAGATCACGGTTTAGACAAAAAATTAGAAGGAGCGAAAGAAAATGGATGGACATCCTATTGAAAATTTGATGAAAACGGCTATGGAGAGCATAAAAGAAATGGTTAATGTCAACACGATAATTGGGGATGCTGTTGAAGCGCAGGACGGCACCGTAATTATTCCGGTGTCGCGAGTCACCTTCGGTTTTGCCGCCGGAGGGAGTGAATTTTTTGCAAAAGGCAATCAGGATAAAGATGAAAGTAAGGAAGCGAGAAAAATTCCTTTTGGCGGTGGAAGCGGAGGCGGGGTTTCTATACAGCCTGTTGCATTTATGGTAGTAGGGCAAGGACAAATTAGATTGTTGCCGGTCCATCAAAACGCCATGTGGGAGAGGGTAATAGATTTAGCTCCACAAATTTTAGAACAGTTAAAAACAGCGCTGAAAAAGAACTCTGAGTCAATAGTGGTCCAGCCCAAATAGACTGGACCATTATATTTTTGTTAAAATAAGAAATAAGACATACTTTTTTTAGGGAGAGGAGTCAAAAATGAATTTAAAAGAAGCAATGGACATAATTTGGGAAAATAGAAAGTACAAGACAGCCGAT
The DNA here is from genome assembly GCF_900142995.1 of Caldanaerovirga acetigignens. Classification (NCBI taxonomy): domain Bacteria; kingdom Bacillati; phylum Bacillota; class Clostridia; order Thermosediminibacterales; family Thermosediminibacteraceae; genus Caldanaerovirga; species Caldanaerovirga acetigignens. Next base: position 18,134 of record NZ_FRCR01000011.1, read on the forward strand.
CCTAAAGAAGCAGTAAGCCATTTAAACGAAGAGGTAGCCGAGTCCTTAAAAGCCCTCCTAAGAGGCGAAATCGCAAAAGCAAAGCGCGAATTGGAGGATGCCTTTTCCTGCATATTAATAGCTCTAAAAGTGTTGGGTATTGACCCTGAAGAAGCAATTATGAGACAAGTTAACCAAATGAAGCAAAGACAGGAAAAACTTATGATATTTAAAAAAGATAAAGTCGAGATATATGTAAATGGCGTTTACAAAGGAGGATGGTCCATTGGGAGCGAAGAAGACATAAGAGAAGCAGAAAAAATAGCGAAGGAATTTGGATGCAATATATTATACGAGAACAATAATTAGGAATTACCATGTCATGTAAAACCCTCCAGCTTTTTCAAGAATCTTGGATTCGCTTTTTACAAAAAATAAGCCTTAGCTGGAGGGGTTATATTATGTTTGAAAACAGGACGAAAATTGCTTTAGTAATTTTTTTAATATACGCCTTGCTGGTAGTCTTTATTTTAAATAGTACTGGTGTGGCACGGGCCGAAGAAACAAGTCTTCGTTTAAATGCACGAGCATATCTATTGATGGATGCAGTTACCGGAAGAATATTAATAGAAAAAAATTCTCAAATGCGGCTGCCCATGGCAAGTACAACTAAAATTATGACAGCAGTTGTGGCTTTGGAAAAAGGAGATTTATCGTCAAAAGTAACCGTTAGCCGAAGGGCGGCTTCCATTGGTGGTTCCTCCTTTCACCTCAGAGTTGATGAGACAATGTCTCTTGAAAATATGTTATATGGGTTGTTGTTATCTTCCGGAAATGACGCTGCTATAGCTATTGCCGAACATATAGGCGGAGATGTAGAGACCTTTGTAGAAATGATGAACCAAAAAGCGAAAGAAATAGGTGCTGAAAACACCAGCTTTAAGAACCCTCATGGTCTTGATGAACCTGGGCATTTTACTACTGCGAGAGACTTGGCCTTGATTACGCGATATGCCCTAAATATACCTAAATTTAAGGAAATTGTAAGTACAAAAGATATTGTTATAAACGAAGGAAAATGCCCAAGACATATATACAATACTAACAGATTACTAAGGATTTCTGATAAAATAGACGGAGTAAAGACTGGTTACACAGGAAAAGCAGGCAAATGTCTTGTGGCTACCGCGCAAAAAAATGGGTTTAGACTTATTTCAGTAGTTTTAGGCGCACAAGACCATTTTTCGACTTCATTAAAACTCATTAATTATGGGTTTGATAATTATGAATTAAAAAAGCTGGCATCAAAAGATAGCGTTTTTGCAGCCGTTCCTGTGAAGGGAGGCATTGTAGAAAAAGTTGTTGCAGTCACAGGAGAAGATGTAGTTTTGGCATTGAGTGAAAAAGAAAAAGTTCAAATAAACATAAGCGTCCCTCTTTTTATACAAGCGCCTGTTTATAAAGGCCAGGTATTGGGAGAGATTCAAATATATGTAGATTCAAAATTAATTTACAGTACGCCTCTTGTTTCAATTTTTGACATAAGGAAAAAGTCAATTTTCGATAATTTCTATAAAATGATTAAGATGTGGGTGCTCGGCGAGAGTGATGTTTATAAAAAAATTTATTGATCAAGAAGGATTTTCAACTTTACGTGTCGAATTTTTTAATTGAAACAACTCATCAATGATGAGGAGTATGATGATAAGGAGTATGATGCCTATGGGAGATCCGTACAAAAATGGTATGTTTAAAGGGGTTAATCCCTATATTCGAAAGAAACCATTAAAAGGCAAGATAATAGTAGTTTTAGATGGAAAATACGAAGAAAGGGGCCTAAAACTAATCGTTCAACCATCAAGATGTATAAAAGTCGGAGAAGTACATGAGCTTATAATCACTGATGAGGCAAAAGGGCCAGGAGACATTGTAAACAGAATTGCATACGTAGGTTTTTTTGAGGCAAAAGAAAGTGCAGTTATAGTATCAGGCGATGAGGTAAAAATTAATGGTAGAGTAATAGGTAAGATAGCAGGATACGACGAAACGCATATGCCCAACCATTATAACATAGTGTTGAATGCTATGGAACTTGTTACCGGGAACGAAATGGGAATCGAGCTCGATTCAGAAATTGTAATAGGGTAATTAGATAAAGGATGAGAATTAGGCGGTTAAATTTGCCGCTTGATTCCATAAATTTCATGAGGAGGGTTAAAGAATGCCAAAGTTTAAAAAGAAATTTGAAATGTACAGACATCTTCAAGCGAATATCGCGAACATCTACGCGGAAGCTAGAAAAGCATCTGATGAAATCGGTATACCCCCTGAGATAAGAGGAAAATTCGGTCTTACGGGAGCTATATCGGGCTGTCCTTCTCCCCTGACCAAAAAAGTGAGGGAAGCTGTAGAAAAGGGAAGTACCGAAGTAATTCCTCTTGCCAAGTTGGTGGATGAAATAAGAGCTATAGTGAAGGATGTATATGGAGATGAATATGACGCAGCTCCCATTAACACTTGCGAGGCCGGTTTATGGGTAACTTTTGATGTGTTGTTTACTCCGCCAATGCAGGGCAGAGGCGACAATTACCTTAGTCGTTATATAATACCTTATGAAAAGCATTTGCATCATCATGGAGGATACGGAAGGCCTTATCCGCCCCGCTTCAAGGATATTTTCGCAGACCGGGGCTGCACTGCAGGTGAACTTGGATTCTATGGGAAAAGACAAAACAATCTGAGTGTCCACATCGTGCCGCTTGTTGGAGCGGATTATTCGGTGCATGGAATCAAATACCATCCTGCAATTTTACTGACAAAAGTTGATCCCGAGGCATCGGCGAAAAAGATAAAAGAAGCTGCTCAAAGAAATGCTTTTATGTTGGCGGGTATTACCTCCCTAGCGTATGACACTCCGGGCTATGGTTACGGTGTAAAGGATGCTGATGGGACACCAGCGCTTCAAAAGAAACTGGCAGAAATTGCCCATGAGTTTGACGTGCCTTATGTTTTGGATAACGCGTGGGGTGTGCCGTTTATAGGCCATGACATAAGAAAGAGCGGAGCAGACGTTATTATTTACAGCATGGATAAAGCCAGCGAATCCACAACCGCCGGCCTTATAATCGGAAAAGAGGAGTACATGGTTCCCATAAGAAGGGCTCTGGGTTACCACGGTGATAGATACGGTACTACAGCTTCGTACGGAAAGGCTGCCTACGTAACTAATGACCCGGGTAAAGAAGCTTTGTTGGGTGTCATAGCAGCATTAAAAGAATTGAGGGAAAACCCCGAAGAACTTACCAAACCTGTGGACGATCTTTACGAAATAGTAAAAGAAGAATTTGAAAACATACATCCGAAGATAAAGAAAGGCTTAATAATAAGCAAGTCTTACAACAGCAGGGCGGTGGAAGTAAATTACGAAAACACTTGGAATGGCGAAGAATTGGGATTACCGATATTTACAATAGAAGATATGTACGCAGGAACAAATATATTACAAAGCGGAATGTCGCAAATGGGAGTAATACCCACGGTAGCTTACGATGCAAACATTATGATATCGCCGGGGTTGGGAACTACAGACGATAACGGTCAGATAATAGAGGATAGAGCAAGGTTAGCAGTGCGGGCCCTTGTCAGGCTGATCGAAATTGTGGCCAAATATAGTGGTTATATTGATTAAATAATCAATAAAGAAACTCTTAGGGGGTCATAGAATGCCTAAAGTTGTAGTAATAGGCGGAGGATGGTCGGGATGTGCCGCCGCCCTTGCCGCCAGAAAAGCTGGTGCGGAAGTTGTGTTGCTCGAAAGAACCGATATGTTATTGGGAACTGGTTTGGTAGGCGGAATCATGCGCAACAACGGTCGCTTCACTGCTACGGAAGAAATGATTGCAATGGGAGCCGGGGAACTGTTTGAAGTTACGGACAAGGTAGCAAGGCATAAAAACGTGGAGTTTCCAGGTCATAAACACGCCACCCTTTATGATGTATCAAAGGTCGAACCTGCCGTCAAAAAAGTTCTCCTAGAAGCCGGCATTGAGATTCATACGATGAGTCGAGTGAGAGACATAGAAATGGAAGGGAACAAAATTAAAACCGTTATAACCGATAATGACGAGGTATTTTCCGGAGATGTGTTCGTCGAATGCACTGGAACTGCCGGTCCTCAAAACAACTGCGCTAAATATGGAAACGGGTGTGCCATGTGTATCTTAAGGTGTCCGAGCTACGGTGGACGTGTAAGTATAGCGGCGAAAGCTGGAGTAAAAGAGATGATGGCGAAAAAAGCTGATGGAACGTTCGGGGCGATGAGCGGATCTTGTAAACTGCATAAAGATTCTCTGGCCGAAGAAATAGTAGAAAAGCTTAATACCACCGGCGTGGCTGTTATCCCGGTTCCCACTGAGGTTAGAGAAGATGAAAAAATCCTGACTAAAAAAGCTTGCCAGCAATATGCCTTAAAAGAATTCGTGGAAAATGTCGTATTGCTCGACACGGGCCATGCGAAATTGATGACACCCTACTTTCCGCTCGATCAGTTGAGAAGAATTCCGGGATTTGAAAACGCCCGCTATGAAGATCCTTATGCAGGTAACCTGGGCAACTCAATGAGATATATGGCAATGTCGCCGCGGGATAATTGTCTGAAAGTTCAGGGAGTAGATAATCTTTTCTGTGCGGGAGAAAAGGCAGGTCCTTTGGTAGGACACACTGAGGCGATATGTACAGGAACGTTGGCTGGTGCTAATGCTGTGAGGTACGCAGTAGGCGCAAGTTTGGCGACAATTCCAACAAAACTGGCAGTAGGTGATGCCATTGCTTATGTAAACGAACAGATGAAAACGGAAGAAGGAATTTCAAAGAAATATACTTTTTCTGGATCAGTATATTTTGAAAGAATGAAACAATTAGATTTGTATACTACTGATGTGGAGAAAATAAGGGAAAGAGTTAAAAAAGCCGGTATGTTGAATTTTTTCAACCAACAGATAATATAATCTAAAATGTTAATTAGACAAAAAGGGGCGTATAAAGCCCCTTTTTGTCTAAAAAATGATTTTTTTAGACACCAAAATATTGTATAATGTAAAGTGAGAATACTAGTTCTCCAGGAGGATAGTATGTCTTCTGAAAAAAAGCAATTATTGTATCAAGTCCTCAAGACTATATCGAATTCATCTGTTCCGGTGGGATCGGGTTTTGTCCGTGAAAGCTTGAGATTGAACGGCTATGATATAAGTGAGGCTACTGTCGGGAGAATATTAAGAGAGATGGATGCCGAAGGTTATACCGAGAAAGTAGGGTTTAAAGGGCGAATATTGACATCTTACGGCATAGAAAAATTAAGAGAATTAGAACATGATCACAAAATACACCACTACGGAAATGAACTCATAAACGTTATAAAAGTTACCGGTAGAAAAAATCTAATCGACATTTTGATTGCCAGGAAAGTTATAGAAAGTCAACTGGCAAGATTTGCTGCTCAATATATAACTCGGCGGGAACTCAAGGAAATCGAAGAAGTGATAAAATTTCAACGAATTCATGTAGAGAAGGGACTTTCTATCGCTGAAGATGATGTCAGATTTCATAAATTGATAGCCCAAGCAGCTAGAAATAGGGTCCTTGATGCAGCGTTGGACCTCATAAGACAACACGGGCAGTTATCGCCAGTTTTGGAATATATAAGAAAAAAAGTTAAGAGTAAGGTGTTACTGGATCACGAGAAGATTTTCGAAGCCATAGCTTCGAGAAACCCAGAAGAGGCGGAAAATGCCATGGTAAACCATATAGAGAATTTGATTGAAGATGTTGAAAAATATTGGAATATGGTGTATGAGAGTGATGATGTTAATATGTAAAAATTGGTTTTAATTGAGCGTAATATTTTTAACTAATTATTTATCCACATCATTACTCATCAATGATGAGGGAGGAATTTTAATGTCAAAAGCTCTGGAAAAGGTTATGGATGCCGTCGACATAGAAACGTTTCTGGTTTGCGACAACGAAGAGGAAGCAAAGAAGATTTCCATGCAAATGATGAATGAACTGGGATTTTGTAATGCAAGTATTGTTTTCATACAATACCTTGGTCCGGGTGCCAGAGTCAGAGTAAGAGGATATATATATAAACCTGGAGAGCGGTATAACTGGTTTTACGATGAGAATAATAGTCAATGAGGGGGAAAAACTATGACTTTACAGAAGAAAAAAGTACTGCTTGCCCCGTTAGATCCAGTTCATGACATCGGCCTTAAAATGATAAAAAGAGGCCTAGAGTTGGCAGGACATGATGCCATTCTCCTCCCGCCCGATTATTCTCCAGAAGAAATTATTAAAGCTGCTATAGACAACAACGTGGATGTTATATTAATCAGCAGAACTCTTGGATATAGGGTGGCTGAAATCCTAGGGAGTTTCATCGATCTAGCCGAGGCATCTGGATTAAGAGAAAGAGTAAAAATAGGTATCGGAGGTATGGCAATTAAGCCAGAGCTTGCAGCGGAACTAGGATTTGACGCAGGTTTTGGACCAGGAACTACCGTGGAAGAAGCTATAGCCTTCGTTGAAGGCAGGGAATATATAAAAAAAGATAAAGATGCACAAAAAAAGAAAAAAGATATAACGCAGAAATACGATTATACGTTCAAAGACAAAAGAATAGAAAAGTTATTGAATGCTATTGCCGATGAAATAATTGAATACGTGAAAGGCAAAACGACTCCCGGTATCGAAAGGGCAAAAATTCGTGAGAAGATGTTAGAAAGCAACGATGAGGTAGAATTAAGGCAATTGAGAAAGGAATATGCTGCTTTTTGCGACGACATAGTAAAAGCATATTATGCTAATGGTATGTTAAAAGAAAAAACAAGGCAGCTTACTTCACAAGAACTCCAGGCTTTAAAGAGCTATTTAGAAAAAGTAAAGGCAAAAATGAAACCCTTGAATTTGCAGCATATTGATACTAATCCCGTAGTTTTTATCCAATACGGTACCGGTTGCCCCTTCATGGATATAGCACACATCAAAACCTGTGAGGCATGGGGTGCAGACGGTGTCGTTCATTTCGATCCATCGTGGGGGGCTAGGACTGAAGGTTTTTACGAAGGTTTCATTACCCACGAAGAGGACGGTTCTATCATAACTTATGAAAATCTCAGGCTTATAAAAGATGCACTGATGCCTTCTACACTGTGGCAGGTGAGAGCTCATCGAGGCTTAAATACACCAGAGACTGTATTACTTGCAGGAAGAGTGGGAGCGGATTTAACAAAAATAAATATAGCTTATGGATCTTTGGGAGGAGGGACAGACCCCGAAAGGCTAACTGTAGATGCAGTGGCTGCAATTAAATATGCGGCCAAATTTAAAATGCCTTTCGATGTAGTTACTAATGAAGAGTTGTGCGGAGTGCCGGCGCATAAAGCATTCGCAGGAATGTTAATCGTTACAATGCTGGGGCTAAAATTAGGTGCTCGACCAATCCTTCAACCGTTATTCTGCTATTCGCCCGAAGTTATGATAAATGGACAAATGGAAGACAATTACATCGACTTCAATGCTGCAAAGATAATCGCCCTCAAAAGAATAATAAACGCACCAATCTGGTGCGGTGCACCTATCGGATTTTTGACTCAGACAGAAGACAGAGTCCAATCTTCGTTAAGTACAGCCTTGCATGCATCACTGGCTTCTTCATTAGAAGTTGATGGAATTTCCATCGCTTCTGCCGATGAAGCTTATTCAGGCGGACCTATATCTGCTGCTTCAAGAGTCGACACTCTCAGGGCAACTCAATCGGCATTTAGATTTTTCGGACATGCTAAAATAATTCCCACTGAAAATTCCGAAGTTTGGGCTTCTCAGATTATGGAAGGCATAGAAAGTACACTCGAGTCGGTTGTTAAAAACGGCAGTTTTGTGGATGCCCTTTATAAGGGGCTATTGGGAAGCCGTGAAGAAGGAGCGTACCCGGGAAGGGCAGGCCGAGGCACGGTAAAAAATATAATTTCCGGAGGTAATTAGGGTGCGAATAATCGGCGTTGCCGGTACTGCCAAAAACACAGGTAAAACTACTACAATATCAGCGCTTCTTAAATGTGTATCTCAGTCCTCGAAAACAAAAATAGGCTTGACAAGCATAGGTTACGACGGAGAAGAGATTGATAACATAACGGGGCTAGTAAAACCAAGGTTGTTTTTGAAAAAAGGTAACGTAGTTGCTACTGCCATCACTTTAATAAATGTAGGAAGTGCAGAATTAAAAATTATAGAAGAAACCGATGTTTTTACACCATTAGGAAGGGTTATAATTGCCGAAGTAAAGAAAGATGGGCTCGTAGTGGTGGCAGGTCCTAATAAGAGTGGCGAACTTAAAAGAGTCGTCAAGGCAATGTTAGAAGAATTGGGATGCGAAATTGTTCTTGTTGACGGAGCTATGAATCGAATAGCGCCGATGGCAATTGCTGATGGATTGATTATTGCAACAGGTGCCGCTAGAAATTCCGATGTGGCCGAGTTGGTTCAAGAAACGAGGCATATTTGTGATATATTAGATTTGGCTGAGACGGGAGAAAGCTATAAGAAGATAGTAAGCGATATAAAAACAATCGCGGTAATTAACAAAGGAGACAAAATAGATACCTATCGCTATTCGGCATTGATTCATGATGACATGGTGTTAGAACTGAGAAAAATTATAACCGACAATGCCCGTGCTATGTATATACCCGCTGCTGTTTCCCAGCCTGTGCTGGAAAAACTTTTAGAAATATTGGATGGTAGGTTAAGCGGTTTTACAATTCTTCTTCATGATCCGCTAAAACTTATGGTGAATGCGAGTCCTGAAAGAATAGTGATGACTATAAATAAAGTAGAAGCTTTAAAAGGGCGAATGGAAGTATTGAAAAAAGTGCCGGTTTTAGCGGTAACTATAAATCCTTTTTATCCCCGATATATGTTCGATAAAAATATTTACGAACCAGCTTATGTCGATGAAATGTTGCTGAAAAAAGAGATGCAAAAAGCACTCTCTCTGCCGGTAGTGAATATTTTAAAAGATGGTGCGGATATATTAATGAAAATTTTGGGGTTTTAGGTCGAATCTGTTGTGATTCGGCCTTTTTTCTTTATCACAGTTCGGAAGGGCCATTCATAAATTAATTTTAGGTTCATTTTTTGGAGGGGTGGTTCTCCGTGGTGTTTACCTGCAAGTGCATAGATGCGCTGTCGCCTTATTGTCCTTGTTACCTTGCTGAGACTCAAAACTGTCTTGTGTGTTCTGTACTCCAGGGGAAAGATACTTGCGATTGCAATTGGCAGGGGTTTTGTATCTATCAGGAATACATTTGGAATGGAAAGAAAAAGAAAAACTTTCGAAAGACAGTAGAAGCAAAAATAGCAGAAAAAAAGGCATTCAGCGATAACCTTGTAGTGTTTAAGGTAATACTCACGTTGCCTGCTTTAAGTCGGGACTTCAGCCAGCCCGGTACTTATGTCTTTTTAAAGTCTTTTGATAGTCCGACTTATTTTGAAGTTCCTATTTGTGTGATGGATGCAAACGAAGATGAAAACAGTTTAAGCTTTGCCGTTCAAATAATAGGCCCAAAAACTAAAAGTTTAGTTCAAGAAAATACAGCTTTCTTATTAAGAGGACCTTACTACAACGGAGTTTTAGGTTTAAAATATATAAAAGGTGCTAAGAACAAAAAATGTCTATTGATTGGCGGGGGAATCGGGCAAGCCTCTCTTGTCTTGATAGCTAAGGCTCTCGTTCGAGGGAAAAATGAAATAACGGCCTTATTAGATTCCGGGGCGATAAATTATAACCCCGCTGAGGATTATTTAAAAAACTTGGATGTGGCGATTCGACTTTTTGCAAAACAAGACCTTGTGCTTGGAGATTTGTTGTTGAATTTGATAGAAGAAAAAAATATTGAAATGATTTACAGTGGAGGTTCGGATATGCAGCACGACTTTGTAAAGTCGGCCATTGTCCGGAGTGGACGAAAGATAGACTTCGCAGTATCTAACAACGTCCAGATGTGCTGCGGAGAGGGAATTTGCGGAAGTTGTGTTGTTGTATTGGGTTCAGAAAAGATAAAATTTTGTAAAGCACAAACAGAATATATGATTTAGTTGGGGGGGCTCAAATCATGCCAAAAGTAATAGTTGTAGGCGGCGGCTGGGCGGGATGTGGTGCGGCGTTGGCCGCCAGAAAAGCAGGAGCTGAAGTGGTGATTTTGGAAAAGACTGATATGCTTCTTGGGTGCGGACTCGTGGGAGGCATAATGAGGAACAATGGCCGCTATACCGCAGCAGAAGAGGCAATCGCATTAGGTGCAGGAGAGCTATTTGAAATTGCGGATGAATCCGCACGTCATCGCAATGTGGACTTTCCCGGACATTCCCACGCCACACTATACGATGTTGTAAAAATAGAACCCCGTGTGAGAAAATTTTTAGAAAAAATGGGAGTGGAGCTTCGCTTTCAATCAAGAGCAATAGATGTCGAAATGGAGGGTAAAAGGATAAAAAGTATAGTGTTAGCCGATGGCGAAACAATCGAAGGTGATGTATATGTGGAAACCACCGGCTCTTCAGGGCCTATGGGAAACTGCGTTAAATATGGCAATGGATGCTGCATGTGTATACAAAGATGTCCGGCATATGGGCCGAGAGTCAGTATTAGTGAAAAAGCAGGAGTGGAAGACCTTGTCGCTAAAAGATCTCCGGACCTTTACGGTGCGATGAGTGGTTCATGTAAATTGAACAAAGATTCGCTCGGAGAAGATATAAAAAAGGAATTAGAGGAAAAAGGAGTAGTTGTGATAAAGTTGCCCGAAGAGTTTATTAATAAAGAAAAACTTTCGATAAAAGTATGCCAGCAATACGCTTCAGATGAGTTTGCAGAGAACATTGTTTTATTAGATACCGGACACGCAAAGCTCATGGCACCGTTTTTCAGTTTAGATGAATTGAGAAAAATTAAAGGCTTTGAAAATGTTTGTTTTGAGGATCCCTATGCAGGCAGCAAAGGAAATTCGATAAGATATATGTCAATGGCACCGCGTGATGACTACCTGCAAGTGGAAGGAGTTGAAAACCTGTTTTGTGCGGGGGAAAAGTCCGGGCCGATTGTTGGGCACACCGAAGCTATTTGCACTGGAATTCTTGCAGGTCACAATGCGGTAAGGAAGGCACTGGGACTGGAGCTTTTGAAACTGCCAAGAGAACTGGCTGTTGGAGACATTATAGCTTACGTGAACGAGGAGATTAAAAAGCCCGAAGGACTTTATAAACGCTTTACTTTTGCAGGTTCTGTTTACTTCGAGCGAATGAAGAAATTCGGGCTTTACCTTACAGAAAAAGGGGCAATAAGAGAAAAAGTGAAAAATCTCCAACTTTATAACGTTTTCAATGAAAATCTCGTCATAAATGAAGGAAAACGACAACACGGCGTATAATAATAAATACTAATATAATTTATTCGGAAAAGGGTGTTGTTAATTTGAAGGTGAGGTTGCAAAAATTCCTTTCTATGGCTGGAATTGCCTCCAGACGAGCATGTGAAATGTTAATACTTGATGGAAGGGTTCAAGTTAACGGGAAAGTTGTTAAAGAACTGGGCACCAAGGTCGACCCCGATGCGGATGAAGTAAGAGTAGATGGAGAAATATGCCGCATTAAAATGAAACCCGTATATATAATTATGAATAAACCAAAAGGAGTTTTGACTACTGTTAAAGATCCTTTTGGCAGACCTACTGTTATCGACCTTCTTGCGGGTGTAAAAGAAAGAGTGTTTCCGGTGGGCCGCTTGGATAAGGATACGGAAGGACTACTTATAATAACCAATGACGGTGAACTGTCGTATAAGCTTATGCATCCCAAGCATCAGATAGATAAGACTTATATAGCGAAAGTTATGGGTGTTCCCGATGAAAAAGACATCAGAAGGTTAAGAAAGGGAATATTCTTGGAAGATGGAAAAACAGCCCCTGCAAAAGTTCGCATTTTGAAAAAAGGAAGGAATGCTGTGCTCGAAATTATTATTCACGAGGGGCGAAAAAGGCAAGTGCGTCGCATGTGCGAAGCTATAGGCCATCCAGTTTTGTCGCTCAGGCGAACCCGCATAGGAAATCTGACCCTCCGGGGACTTGCCCCCGGGGGGTGGAGATACATGACAGAAGAAGAGGTCAACTACCTTAAAAATCTGTAGAGGGGGAAAAATTTTGATTGTATTTAGAAGGGCAAGACCTGGGGATTTTGAGGTGATAAAAGGCATTTTAGAAAAGGTTGGGCTTATCACGGATGGCATTGAACAACATAGGGACAATTTTATGGTGGCTGAGGAGGATAACATCGCAATAGCAACGGGAGGGTTAGAAATTTACGGTGATATAGCGATACTTCGATCTCTTGCGGTGCTGCCGGAATTTCAAGGCAGGGGAATAGGCGATGGACTCGTGAGAGCTTTAATAAACTTTGCAGAACGAAGAGGAGTGAAAAAGATATTTCTTTACACTAGAAGCGCGAAACCTTTTTTTGAAAAGATAGGGTTTATAGTTGCAGAGCCGAAAGATTTATATGAAAAAAACATAAAGTCGTCCCAAATGGAACGATGTGCTAATTCATCGATTTTATTGAAGCTGGATGTAAACGACTTTTTTAAGAATATAAAATGCAAGAAGTAGAGCTTTTTGTTTGAATGTTTTTCTTATATTTGGTATAATTTTTCCGATGTAAAAGAATCACCAGCAAAAGGAGTGAAAGGATTTGGAACTGTGGTTTTCTGAAATGCAATCTAAAAATGTAAAGATGAGCTATAAAATAAAGAATCTGCTTCATTCGGAAAAGACTAAATTCCAAAACCTTGCAGTTATAGATAGCGAGGAATTTGGCAGAATGCTGATACTCGACGATGTGGTACAACTGACTATGAAGGATGAGTTCATCTACCATGAAATGATGGCTCACGTGCCACTATTTACTCATGGCAGCCCCGAAAGGGTTTTGGTTATTGGTGGTGGAGACGGAGGCACGCTTCGTGAAATTTTAAAACATCCAGTAAAAGAGGCTCATCTGGTCGAAATAGATGAAAAAGTTATCGAGGCATCGAAGAGATTTTTCCCAGAACTAAGTGTCGCATTTGACGACCCAAGAGCAAAGATTTTCTGCGAAGACGGTATTGCTTACGTCAAGAGGTTTAAAAACTATTATGATGTTATCATAGTTGATTCAACGGATCCGGTGGGTCCAGCTGTGGGTCTTTTCAGAAAAGAATTCTACAAAGATATTTTTGATGCTTTGACAGAAAAAGGAGTTTTTGTAGCGCAGACCGAATCTCCCTTTTATTATGAAGGATTGTTGAAAGAAGTTTATAATTGTATTGCCGAAATATTCCCATATGCTGCTGTTTATACGGCTGTTATTCCTACATATCCAGGTGCTCTTTGGACGTTTACTATAGGTTCTAAGCAAGTAGACCCGAGCGACAAAGCTAACGTTCCGGAAAGCTGTAATTTTAAAACCAGGTACTATACGCCGGAAATCCATAAAGCTTGCTTTAAAATACCTCCATTTATAAAAGAAATCCTTTCTAAATAGAAGAGGGGAGAAAATTGCTTGGATTTAGTAGATTGGTGAATCAAGGAAGATTTCTCCAGGCAAAGGACGATTACGATGAGAGTAGGGCTGTTATCATAGGCGTTCCAATGGACTTTACCGTTAGTTTCAGACCGGGGACAAGGATGGCCCCGAGAAAAATAAGGGAAGTTTCTTACGGATTAGAAGATTTTAGCCCTTACTTGCAGGATACGCTTCAAAATAAATCTTTTTACGACGCAGGAGATTTGGACCTCCCTTATGGGAATGTTACAAAAAGCCTGGATATTATCGAACAGGCGGCAGAAATCATATTAAATGATGGTAAAATACCTATATTTATCGGTGGGGAGCATCTCATTACATATCCTATAGTAAGACAAGTTGCAAAAAAATATCCAGAGCTTAAGGTTTTACACTTTGACGCTCATGCAGACTTGAGGGATACCTTTTTTGACGAAAAGCTATCCCATGCTACTGTGATGCGCAGGGTTTGTGAATGCATCAAGGAAAGACACCTCTACCAATACGGCATAAGGTCCGGTGTAAAGGAAGAGTTTGAGTATGCAAAAGGCCATACAAATATGAATTTGATAGATGTAAAAGGACCTTTTTCAGAAAACCTGGAACAAATAAAAGGATATCCGGTTTATATTACTATAGATATCGACGTGGTAGACCCAGCCTTTGCTCCGGGAACGGGGACGCCCGAACCCGGAGGTTGTAGCTCTCAAGATATACTAGAAGTGGTTTCTCATTTTAGGCAATTTAACGTGGTTGGGTTTGATATTGTCGAGGTTTCGCCCTTGAGCGACTTTTCAGAGAGGACTTCCTTGCTTGCTGCTAAGATTTTAAGGGAAGTGTTGATTTCAATTTGTTAGAAGTTTGGTGAAAATTGCTATGTCTGAACTTGAAGTAAAAAATTTGGCCTATAGTTACAAGAAAAGAAAGGTTCTAGAAGATATTTGTCTGGAAATAAGGGCCGGACAGTTTGTAGGCATACTGGGCCCTAACGGATCAGGTAAAACCACTTTGCTCAATAACATAAATAGGTGGCTTAAGCCTCAAAAAGGGATAATTTTTATTGAAGGACAAAATATAGAGCGCATGTCGACAAAAGTCTTGGCACAAAATATTGCTACTGTACCTCAGGAAACTTCTTTGGATTTAGGGTTTACCGTTGAAGAAATTGTAATGATGGGCAGAAATCCTTATTTAAGGACTTTTGAGCGGGAAAATTCTGAGGACCTTACCGTTGTAGAAAGCTCTATGAAATCGGTGGGGATATGGGAATTGAGAGATAGATTGATCAGCGAGTTGAGTGGGGGCGAAAAACAGCGGGTTTTGATAGCCCGCGCCCTCGCCCAACAACCAAAAGTACTTTTATTGGACGAACCCATTTCCCACCTGGATATCAATTACAAATGGGAAATACTTGAATTGTTGAAAAAGTTGAGCAGAAAACTTAAAATAATTGTAATAGCTGTTCTTCATGATATAAACTTGGCGTCAATATTTTGTGACAAACTAGTTCTCTTAAAAAATGGTAAAATATTTAAAGCAGGTTCTCCCCATGAAGTTCTTACCGAAGAGAATCTAAAAGAAGTATTCAATGTCAATCTGAAAATAACCACGGGGACTTATGGCCTCCCGATGATAATTTTTCCGCAGCCACTGGAAAAATTTCAAAAAGCAAAGCAGTTCCACAGCATCCACGTCATTTGCGGTGGAGGAGCCGGTGAAAAAGTACTGTACTACCTTCAGAGGAAAGGGTATAAAGTATCAACTGGTGTTTTGAATATTGGTGATACGGACTGGAAAGCAGCCAAGGAGCTCGGAGTTGATGTAGTAGAGGATCCTCCATTTTCACCCATTTCGGAAGAAAAATCAAGAGTAAACAGATTTTGCATAGATAATTCCGATGCCGTTGTCTTATGTAATATCCCCTTTGGTTACGGTAATTTGAAGAATTTAATAACCCTGAAAGATGCGGTGTTAGAAGGCAATAAAAAGACTTTTGTTTTGGAAGAAACCTCAATTGAGAAAAGGGACTACACCAATGGACTTGCTAAAAAAGTTTACCGGCAAATTTTGACCAAGGCAGTTATATTTCGTTCATTCGACGAGCTACTAGACTTTTTTTAAAATAATGGAGGGCCAGCAATGGTGAAAGTAAAATTGGGAGACGAAATCGTTCAGAGCAAAATAAAATTTAGGGTTAGAATGGATTTCAGGGGTGAACATAGACCAGGCAAGTTTTTATTTGGAGGAAAACCTGTTGAACAGGTGGCCCAAAATGTAAGGGAAGAGCAAGTGACGCTGCTTAGAAACATTCCCATCCAGGGAATTTCCTTCGAAGAGTGCGACACTTCTCCCGAACCTTACGTGATATATGACGAAACTTTGGGAGAGAAAGTTGCTTATGCCCCGGCATTCATTACAGTCAATGCTGACTCAATAGAGGATATGATTCGGTTTGTGATGAGAGAAGAGTTTAGAAAGATAGAGGTTATCGAGCCTACTCAAATGATAATTACCAATAAGGACTTAGAAAAGATTTTGTTTAAAATGGGAGAGGAGCTAAGAACTCAACTTATGCTTTTTGCGCGAAAGCTAAAAAAATAGTGGAGATGAATTTTCAGACATGACAAACAGCGTGGCGATAGTCGGTGGAGGGGCAGCTGGGCTCATGGCCGCCTACAGTGCGGCTGTGCACGGGGCCGAGGTAACCTTATTCGAGCGGAATAGTATTCTAGGCATGAAAATATTGATATCCGGGAAAGGTCGGTGCAATTTGACAAATATAAAAGAATTGCATGAGTTCATCCAAAATATCCCGGGAAACGGAAAATTTTTGTACGGGGCTTTGTCAAGGTTTTCTAACAGAGATTTGATTGCGTTTTTTAATAAAATGGGGGTTGAGACAAAAGTAGAAAGAGGGGGTAGGGTCTTTCCTAAGTCGGACAGGGCTAAAGACGTCGTCAAGGCCCTGGAGAGCGCTTTAATAAAGGTCGGGGTTGAAATACGGTATAAAAGCAGAGTAAAAGAGGTTGTCGCTGAAGGTAAAACTTTAAAAGGACTGATTTTTTATGATAAAGAAGAGTTTTTTCCGTGTGATAAGGTTATAGTTGCAACGGGAGGAAAATCCTATCCTTCAACCGGCTCTACGGGCGATGGATATGAAATTGCGAAAAAGCTCGGACATACCATCGTACAGCCCCGTCCGTCGTTGGTGCCCCTCATTACAAAAGAAGAATGGGTGAAAGACCTTCAGGGGTTGACCTTAAAAAATGTAGAAGTTACTGCATACAACATGGAGAGGAAGCTTGCGTCCCAATTTGGAGAGATGCTTTTCACTCATTACGGTGTTTCAGGTCCGATAATCCTTACAATAAGTCGCAGCGTAGTAGAACATATCGAAGAAGGGGTAACGTTATCTTTAAATTTAAAACCTGCTTTAAATGGAGAAATGCTGGAAAGGCGATTGAAAAGAGACTTTGAGAAGTACTCTAGAAAAAAATTAAAAAATGCCTTAGCTGATCTTTTGCCTAAGCGGCTTATACCGATTTTTATAGATATCTGCGGCCTAGAGTCCGAAAAATCTGTTAATCAATTGACGCGTGAGGAAAGGAATAAGATCATCGAAAATCTGACCGATTTAAAACTTACTGTCATTGGTTGTATGGAGGATGAAGCGATAGTAACGAGCGGGGGCGTTTCTGTAAAGGAAATCGATTCGCGCACTATGGAATCAAAGATAATAAAAGGCCTTTATTTTGCAGGAGAAGTCATTGATGTAGATGGACTTACCGGGGGGTACAATCTTCAGGCAGCTTTTTCAACAGGATATCTGGCCGGGAAAAGTGCAGCTTTATCTTGAAGGAGATGAGCCTCTTGAGAGTCAGCAGTAATGGCAACTTGGAAAAAGTGTACAGTGTAGCCATCGACGGACCGGCAGGCGCTGGGAAAAGTACGGTGGCTAAAATGATTGCAGAAAGATTAAATCTCGTATACGTAGACACGGGGGCTATGTACAGAGCCATTACATTAAAAGCGCTGGAAAGAGGTAATTTTAGCAAACAAGGAATAAAAAAAATAGCAGAGGAAAGTACAATAGAATTAATAAATGGCCGTGTATATCTCGATGGTAGGGATGTAACGGAAGAAATAAGGAATCCTTCCGTCGACGAAAAAGTTTCAACAGTTGCGAGTATCCCGCAGGTGCGGAAAAGGTTGGTAGAAATCCAAAGGCAAATGGCGAAAAATTACGGAGTTGTAATGGATGGAAGGGATATAGGTACGACCGTTTTACCGAATGCAAAGTATAAATTTTATTTAACTGCAGATATAAAGATTAGGGCAAAGAGAAGATACGAGGAGATGCTGAATAAAGGCATAAAAAGGGATTTGGAAAAAGTTGAACAAGAGTTAGCTCAAAGAGATAAACAGGACATGGAGAGAGCCTATTCTCCCCTTAAGGTGGCAGAAGATGCTGTAGTCATAGATACCTCAAGTAAGACTCCCGAAGAAGTGGTAAATGAAATATTGGATTATATAAAGAGGGATGAAAATGCTTTATAATCTGGCTAAGTTCGTATGTTCCATTTTGATAAAAGTGCTATTTAGGATCCAGGTAGAAGGTTTGGAAAATTTTCCGGAAAAGGGAGCTGTAATAGTGTATTCAAATCATAAAAGTTGGTGGGATCCGGTTGTTGTTGGATGTATATTGAAAAGGCCGATTTTTTTTATGGCAAAGAAAGAGCTTTTTGAGATCCCTGTTTTTGGATTTATTTTAAAGAGATTAAATGCCTTTCCTGTTTACCGAGGCGCGCCTGATAGAAAAGCGATAAAAAAAGCGTTAGAAATTCTAGACGAAAAAAAGGTTCTGGGCATATTCCCGGAAGGTACGCGTAGCAAAGATGGGGTCTTAAAGGAACCGGAACCGGGGATTGCTTTGTTGGCAACGAAGGTGAAGGATGTGGCTTTAGTGCCAGTTGCCATAAAAGGTGAGTATAAATTTTTAAACCATATCTTGGTAAAGATAGGCAAACCAATTAGACTTTCCCTTGATGAAAAAGAAAAATTGAGTTCTAGAGATTTGTCTAATTTGAGCAAGGTAATTTTTGATGAAGTTTCAAAGATGCTCGCATGATTTTAATCTTAAACTGGACTTGGGGAAGTGAGGATCGGTGCAAATAATATTGGCAGAGCACGCGGGGTTTTGCTTTGGAGTAAAGAATGCAATAAAATTACTGGACGATTTAATTAAAGAAGGTGAAAAAACCTATACGTTAGGTCCTATTGTACATAACAGGCAAGTGGTGGAATCGTACGAAAAACAGGGAATAAAAGCCGTAGAACTGGACGATGTTAAAGAGGGGAATCTGGTAATTCGCACGCACGGCGTACCTCCTGATGTTATAAACCAAGCCAGGCAGAAAGGATTAAACGTGGTGGATGCCACGTGCCCTTTTGTAAAACGGGTTCACAAACTAGCGAAAGATTTATCGGATAAAGGCTATTTTGTTGTGATAATCGGCGATCCTAACCATCCTGAAGTTAAGGGCATAAAGGGATGGTGCGGGGTTGATGCCGCTGTTATAGAAAATGAAGAAGATGCGAGAGAATTTTACACGGATAAAAAAGTGGGGGTTGTTGTTCAGACGACCCAAATCGAAGAAAATGTAAATAAAATAATGAAGATATTAAAAGAAAAATTGGATATAGTATTTTTCTACAACACCCGCTGTAATGCCACTCAGCAAAGGCAGGAAGCGGCAAAAAAAGTTGCAGAAATGGTAGATGTAATGCTGGTGATTGGCGGGAAAAATAGTTCGAATACAAAAAAATTAGCTCAAGTTTGCAAAGATACAGGAGCTAGGGTATATCACATCGAAACGGCGGACGAAATTAAATCGGAATGGTTTTCAAAAGCGGAAAGAGTCGGTATTACTGCGGGTGCATCCACACCTGATTGGATTATAAAGGAGGTTGTAGCTAAAATGGAACAAATATCTAAAAAGTCAGACTTCAGCGAAGGGCAAATAGTGGAAGGCATTGTAGAAAAAGTAACTGACAAAGAGGTGCTGGTAAATGTGGGCTATAAATCCGATGGCATAATACCCCTAAAAGAGTTATCGTATGTTCCCTTTGCTTCCCCTTCTGAAGTAGTGAAAGTGGGAGAGAAAATTAAAGTTATGATATTAAAGCTTGAGGACAAAAATGGCGAATTAATTCTTTCTAAAAAAAGGGCCGATGTAATAGAAGGATGGCAAAAACTGGAATATATATACAAAGAAAATGGAACGGTTAAAGGTAAAGTAGTGGAAAATGTAAAAGGAGGCCTTCTAGTCAATGTGGAGGGCTTAAGGGGGTTTGTTCCCGCGTCTCATGCCGACCTGAAATACATAGAAGACCTGGCATCATTGGTTGGAAAAGAATTGAACTTGAAAATCCTCGAGATGGACAAGGATAAAAAAAGAATCGTGCTTTCACATAAGTTATTTTTAGAAGAAGAGAATGAAAAAGCCAAAGAAAAGATATGGGAAAAAGTTAAGGAAGGGCAGGTCATAAAAGGTGTAGTTAAAAAAATAACTGATTTCGGTGCCTTCGTAGATATAGGCGGCTTTGATGGACTCTTGCACATTTCCGACATGTCTTGGCGCCGGATAAATCATCCTTCCGAAATTTTGAGCGAAAATCAGGAATTGAATGTGAAGGTGTTAAAGGTAGATAAAGAGCAAAAACGCATATCGTTGGGATTAAAACAATTAAGCCCAAGCCCGTGGCAGGAAGTAGATAAAAAGTATAAGGTCGGACAAATAATCGAAGGAAAGATAGTGAAACTGACAAATTTCGGAGCTTTCGTTGAGCTGGAACCGGGAATTGAAGGGCTTGTACATGTCTCGCAGATTTCCGATAAACGCGTGGCTACTCCAAAGGAAGTTTTAAAGGAAGGGCAAACGGTGAAGGCAAAAATCCTAAATATTGATGCAAAGGAGAAGAAGATAAGCCTCAGCATAAAACAGGCACTTGAAGAGGAAAAAACGGCGAAAAAAGACGCGAAGAAAGAAGAAAAGATTCTTGTTGCTAAAGACGATTTTAAAGTGACAATAGGCGATATATTTGGCGATATTCTGAGAGAACAATTCAAAAAATGAAGGAAGGTATTGCTTTTGTAGGGGGATATTGATGGAAAATAGAGCTCGAAGGAAAAAGGAGCACATTAGATATAGCTTGATGCTGGAAAGACTATTAAAAAGAGATATTTTTTCAGATGTCACGCTGCTTCACAATTGCTTGTCGGAAGTTAATCTAGACGAAATAGATATTTCTACTCAGTTCCAGGGGCTAGAACTTAGAAAACCGATAATTATAAACGCAATAACTGGTGGGTTTCCTTTAGCCTTTACAATAAACCAGCAAATAGCAAAAGTTGCTCGAGAACTAAACCTTGCTATGGCCGTCGGTTCGCAGAGAATTGCATTGAGAGATAAGGCAGCACAAAAAAGTTTCAAAGTTGTTAGAAAAGTAAATCCAGATGGTATAATTTTTGCAAACATAGGGGCCGATGCTTCGACCGAGGAAGTTCTAGAAGTGGTGGACATGATTAAGGCGGATGCCGTACAAATTCATTTAAATACTCCTCAGGAGATAGTAATGGCAGAGGGCAGAAAAAAATTTGAAGGAACCATAGAGAAAATAAGTAAAATAGCAAGTGAAGTAAAAGTTCCAGTTATTGTAAAAGAAGTTGGGTTTGGCATCGCAAAAGAAGAAGCAAAAATACTTGCAGATTGCGGTATAAAAATAATAGATATCGGGGGAGCGGGGGGCACTGATTTTATTGCTATTGAGAACATGAGAAATAAAAAGAATGCAGTACCGGTGTTGGAGATGTGGGGTATACCCACTCCTATAAGCTTGATAGAGGTCTTAAGCGAAGTAGGGGACAGAGTGGATGTAATCGCATCGGGAGGATTAAAAACCGGGCTTGATGCAGCAAAAGCGCTGGCTTTGGGGGCTAAAGCCGCAGGTTTTGCCGGGGCAGTCCTAAATAGATTGATTAAAGGTGGCCCCTTGGCACTGAAAAAATATCTCGAGCGCGTAGAAAGAGAGCTCATATATACGATGGCTATGGTAGGAGCCCGAAATTTATCGGAGTTAAGAAAGAGGCCGTTGATAATCGAAGGAAGAACGTATAATTGGTTAAAATTCAGAGGTATCAATATAAATTTCAGCTGAAACAGAGAACAAAAGGAATTTTTCGTGAATTTTTCTTAAATCTATTGACAATCTCCAATAATCTGCTACAATTTATTTTGATTGATTAATTTTAAAACGAAGGGGGCTGTGATAGTGAAATGAAGGCTTTGGGGCGGCACATCTTAGCAGAAATTTATGACTGTGATGAAAATGTATTGAACGACAGGGATCTAATCGAAGAAATCATGGTGAAGGCTGCACTTGAGGCAGGAGCCGAAGTAAGAGAAGTTGCATTTCATAAGTTCAGTCCGCAGGGCGTAAGCGGTGTAGTTGTGATTTCGGAATCACACCTTACGGTCCATACGTGGCCGGAGTTAGGATATGCTGCGGTAGACGTTTTTACGTGCGGAGAAAAGGTTAATCCGTGGGATGCGTGCAACTACATTGCGGAAAGATTCAAGGCTAAGCATATGACTGCCTCCGAAGTTAAAAGGGGAGTATTTGAAAAACCTGTAAAGGTGGTTAACTTTTAATTTTGACAAAAGGGAAGGGGATAGGTTGATTTTTGGAAGAAAACCCTTTGAATACGGTTTTCTGTAACGGAAAAAATGCGTGGACGGAAGGTCGCGCATTTTTTCCGTTTTTGTATAAAAATTTTTGTTTTGGTTATATTATTGAATGAAGACCCCCTTTATATTAGCCCCCATGGTGCACGCGTAAGCGTGTGTCATGGATTTTTTTTTTTTTTAAATGTGCAGTTGAGTACGATATAATATAACGTGAGTTCGAGTGGTAGGGGGTTTTGCTGTTGGACGTCTACCAGGAATTTATCATCAACGTTAAAAGATTGACAAATATTGACCTTTCCTTGTATAAAGAAAAGCAGATGAGAAGGCGCATAGAATCTCTTATGAAAAGAAATAACATGCCGGACTTAATAAGCTATTTCAGGCTTTTAAAGCAAAGCGAGAAACACCTGAAGGAATTTTTGAACTACATAACCATAAACGTGTCGGAATTTTTTCGAAATCCTGCACAGTGGCAAGTGCTAGAAAAGGAAATTTTGCCGCACCTTACATCGAACAAGAAGACCTTGAAAGTGTGGAGCTCGGCGTGTGCTTCCGGAGAAGAAGCGTATTCTCTAGCTTTGCTTTTCGAAAAAATTAATTACAACAAGGTAGAGATCCTCGCTACCGATATAGATGATGAAGCGCTGAAAGCGGCTCGTTTAGGAATTTATTCGGAAAAAAGCTTGGTGAATGTACCTGAAGATCTAAAGAGAAAGTATTTTACGGTGAAAGAAGGTCAGTACGAAATAAAAGATGAAATAAAAAGGAAGGTAAAATTTAAAAATCTCAACCTGCTAGAAGACGAATTCCCGGCAAACTGCCACCTTATTTTATGCAGGAACGTAATGATATATTTTACTGAAGAGGCTAAGGACAAGCTTTACAGAAAATTTTATAATTCATTGGCTGATGATGGCATATTCTTTGTCGGCAATACGGAACAGATTATCATGCCACAAAAATACGGTTTTGAGAGTATTAGAAGCTTTTTTTATAAAAAGATAAATTATGGGAGCTCGGCGAGATAATTTACTTTTGAAACTCTAAGATGCACATTTGTCGCTTAATATGAATCACCACACATCAATGACTTTGATCATTCAGCAAATTATCTTAATTAATTTATTCTTAATTATTAAAACTTGGGTATGCAACCTAAAATCTTTTTTAAAAAAGAAAAAAATTGCCGTTTATCTGACTTCGAATCACAGTAATATTTACGGCCATCGAGAAGGGCCGCTTGTCGAACGGGGTTCTGGCTGAGCTTCGTGGTGAGCAGGTTAGAATTTATCATTCCGATGTTTTTCAGCAGCAGATGGTGGAAGAAATAGAAAATGCCATCTTTGAAAATGCAAAATGATGTTTCTCTAGAGCAGACATAAAAAATGAACCACCTCCGCAGGTGATTTTTTAGGAAGGCGGCGTGTGTTGTGAGCAACTGATTAAGTATTAGAATAAATTTCCTAAACCGCAAACCCTTGTACATAAAAAAATGGTGGGCCATGTAGGCTTCGAACCCACGACACCCTGATTAAGAGTCAGGTGCTCTACCAGCTGAGCTAATGGCCCACATTAAGCGATGGTGGAGAGAGGTGGATTCGAACCACCGAAGGCGTGCGCCAGCAGATTTACAGTCTGCCCCCTTTGGCCAGCTCGGGAATCTCTCCACGTTTTATGGAGCCGACGATGGGACTCGAACCCGCAACCTGCTGATTACAAATCAGCCGCTCTGCCAATTGAGCTACGTCGGCAAAAATTGGTGGGCCCACTAGGACTCGAACCTAGAACCGACCGGTTATGAGCCGGTTGCTCTGACCGGTTGAGCTATGGGCCCTTTCGCTGAACGCAATTTAAAGTATACAATAAAATTGGATTTTCGTCAATATGTTTGTGTTAAAAATTTTTTCGACCAGATTTTGATTCAGTCATTTTATTTTATCCCATAATGAAGGAAAAGAGGAAAGAATTGTAGAAATAATAAATTTGAGGGGAGGGGTTGAATTTGAAATTGAAAGAAACGCTCGTGGAACTGTTGTCAGCAGAAATGCCTTCTGGCTTTGAGTTCAAAACTAATAGTTATTTAGTGGAAATATTCAAAAAGTATTGCGATGATGTAAGAGTGGATAAACTGGGAAATGTAATAGGCAGAAAGGGACCTGGAAATGCAAAAGTAAAGATTATGCTCGCAGCTCATATGGATGAAATCGGTTTGATGGTAAAGCAGATAGACGAAAGGGGGTTTATTCGTTTCTCTTATATAGGAGGTATAGACCATCGCATACTTCCTGCACAGGAGGTAATAATTCACGGAAGGGAGAAAATTTTAGGGGTAATCGGAAGCAAACCGCCTCACATACAGGAACCTGAAGAGAGAAATAAAGCTCTTAAATCGGAAGATATGTTTATAGATACTGGCTTATCGGCAGAAAGGGTAAAGCAATTGGTTAGAATAGGTGACGTAATAACTTTTAAAAGAAAACCCGTAGAATTATTAAATGGATGTTTCGCCGGAAACGCATTGGATGACAGAGCCGGCCTTGCCGCTATAATCTGTTGTCTGGAGGAACTTGATAAACTTCAATTTTCTACAGAAGTTTATGCAGTGGCAACTGTACAAGAGGAAGTAGGGTTAAGAGGAGCAATAGTAAGTACATATCACTTATGTCCCGATATAGGTGTGGCTGTGGACGTGTGTCACGGAAATATGGCGGATGTTGCAGAAGAAGAGACACAAAAATTGGGCAAAGGGCCGGCTATAGCTCTGGGACCTAACATCCATCCCAAGCTTTATGAAAGATTGAAAAATATCGCTGAAGATTATAACATACCGTATCAATTGAATCCCGAACCATCGGCAACAGGTACCGATGCCTGGGCAATGCAAATCACCAGAGAAGGGATTCCTACAGCTTTAATTTCTATTCCCCTTAGATATATGCATACTTCAGTTGAAACTCTCAATATGGAAGACATAAAACTGAGCGGACGCTTACTGGCGCTTTTCATTTCATCACTGGATGAAAACTTTGTGGAGGGGTTAAAATGCTATTGAAGGAATTGACGGAGGCTTTCGGCGTTTCCGGGGCAGAGCATGAGGTAAGAAACATACTGAAGCGGGAGATAGAAAATTTGGCTGAAATCAGAACCGATGCGCTTGGCAATCTTCTTTTTGAAAAACCCGGCCTCGAAAAAAAACCTAAGGTTATGCTTGCGGCGCACATGGATGAGGTCGGACTTATGATTACATCTATCGGTAAAAACGGTTGGCTAAAGTTTAACACGGTGGGAGGAATAGACGACAGGATTCTGGTATCAAAAACGGTGATCATTGGTCCTAATAAAGTAAAAGGGGTTATAGGTGCCAAGGCCATTCACTTGCAGGAGCCCAAGGAAAGGGAAACTGCGTTGAAGTCAAAGAATTTGTATATTGATATTGGAGCAAAAGACAAGGAAGATGCGGAAAAAATGGTTAAGATAGGCGATTATGCTGTATTTGACTCAAAATATGAAAAGATGGGTGATTTGATAAAAGCCAAAGCACTGGACGATAGAGTAGGATGCTATATAATCACTGAGATACTTAAAAAAAATTATGACTTGACCCTATGCGGGGCCTTTACGGTGCAAGAAGAGATAGGCGCAAGAGGGGCAACAGTGGCGGCTTATACCTTGGAACCTGATATTGCAATCGTATTGGAAGGCACTTTTGCCGCCGACGTCCCCGACACCAAGGAGGAAGGTTACAGTACAACCGTAGGCAAGGGGCCTGCTATTACGTTGATGGATAAAACCTTTATAGCCGATAGAAGGCTTGTAGATAGGGTGCTTCAAGTAGCAGAACAAAACAAAATAAAATGCCAGTTGAGGAGAACTGCTTTTGGAAGCACGGATGGAGGAAAAATTTACATTGCTAAAGAAGGAATACCGACCATAGTTATTTCTGTGCCATGCCGTTATATACATTCACCGGCAAGTTTGGCAAGTCTTGGGGATATACAAAATACAATAGCCTTAGTGGACGCCCTTATCAAAGATTTTCAGGAAAGGGGTATATAAACTTATGAAAGAATTGGTGAAGAAACTAACGGAAACCTTTGGCCCATCCGGCGAAGAAAATAAAATTCGTGAGGTTATACTTGACGAAATAAAGGATTATGCTGATGAAGTCCGGGTAGATGTCCTCGGAAATATAATTGCGAGGAAAAAAGGTGCGGGAGAAAAACTGATGTTGGCCGCCCATATGGATGAGGTCGGCGTTATAGTCACAAACATCGACGATAAAGGGTTTCTGAGGTTTTCAAATATCGGAGGGATTTCGCCGTTTACCCTGATTGGTGAAAGAGTTGTTTTCGAAAATGGGACTGTAGGTGTTTTTGGAATGGAAAAAATGGACGATATTAAGGATTTGAAGTTCAACAAAATGTTCATCGATATCGGCGCAAGGACGAAAGAAGAAGCGCGAAAGAAGGTTCGCATTGGTGATAAGGCAGTATATTACAGAAATTGCGATATAATCGGTGATTACGTTACAGCTAAAGCTCTAGATGATCGAGCCGGCTGTGCCGTGCTTATAAAGGTCTTGCAGAACGTTAAGTTCTCAAGATTTGATACTTATTTTGTCTTTACAGTTCAAGAAGAGGTAGGTTTAAGAGGCGCGAAAACTTCGGCTTTCGGGATAGGACCGGATCTTGCTATAGCAGTAGATGTGACAAAGACCGGTGATACTCCCGAATCGGAAAAAATGGCAGTAGAGCTCGGAAAGGGGCCGGCAGTGAAGATAATGGACAGGTCGGTAATTTGCCATCCCAAAATAAAAGAAATGCTCATCGATAGCGCTGAAAAAAATAATATTCCTTATCAGCTAGAAGTACTAGAAATGGGCGGGACCGATACGGGCGCGATACATCTAACTAAAGACGGCGTGCCGTCCGGCTGCCTTTCTATCCCGACGCGATATATCCATACACCATCGGAGATGGCGTCAATTGATGACATGGAAAAAGCAATAGAGCTGCTGCTTTACGTTCTCGAGAAATAATCCGGGGGTTGCCCCCGAATTTTCTTTTTTAATTTTAAAAAATAAAAATCATGCACGATGCCCTTACGTCTCCCATAAACTTGTAATGATAAGGCAAAAGGAGGCGTAAGGAGTTTGCCATGACTGGATATTGTCCTTTTTTGAAGGAGTATAAGGTTTTACGGCTTATCGAAAATGAAAATAGGGTTATATTCAGGTGTGAACTGGGAAAGGTTTTGTTGAAACCGAAATATTTAAAAGAAAAATGGGCTTGCGGGGGCTGTTCGGTCCCTTATGTATTGGAAAGCAGTCCCTGCCGATATCTCAAACCCGGGAAGGATTTTTTGTTTCGAGGCTCGAGTCATACCTTTTTTATTTGCGAATTGCTGGAGATAAAACTCGAAAGCCCCGGTGAATTTTGTAAATTTTATTGTCGGCATTATATTCCTCTTTAAGAAGTCGGCAGGAAAATTAAAGAAAAAATAGAATAATATGTTATGATACCCATGTTATAATACCGAGGGAAGGGGGGCAGTTTAATGAACAGGAAAGAAGCGTTACTCCTGCTCTATAAGATAATAAAAAAGAGATTTCTATACTGGCCGAATATTTATCTTAGGTTTTTGTGTGAAGCAAATATATACGATACCGCTCTTGAATTTGTTCGTAAAAAACTCCTTCAAAATCCTGCATTGGATTTTCTGTGTTGGGGTGGAGTAATTAGTTACTTAAAAAAGGATTTTGGGGAAGCTCTAAATTTCTTTGAAAAAGCTATTTCTTTGGAAGAATTACCCGAAATACGGTACTTTATCGGGCAAACGTATTTAGATCTGTTGGAATTTGATAAAGCAGAAGAAAATTATATGTTATTACTTGGCGATCCAATCTTAAACATCAAAGCTGTGTATGGGCTTGCTTTGTGCAAATTTAACAAAAGTCAGTATAATGAGGCTTTTGAGCTTCTTGATGGAATATTACATAAAGCGGAAGGTAAGGATTATGTAAGGATTCAGAATAAAAAAGGGCTGTGTTTAATGGAAATGGGGCTTCTGGAAGAAGCAAAAAAGTGCTTTTTGGATTGTTTGGAAAAAATACCCGATGACTACAATGCAAAGCTCAATTTGGCTCTGGTGCTTACTAAAACCGGTGAATATGAAAAAGCGGTGGATTTATATAAATCGTCATTAATGTGTTTTCCGCACGACCTTACAGCTATAAATAATTTGGCTTTATGTCTTGCTGCATCGGGTAAATATGATGAAGCTCTTGGTTATTGTGAAAGGGGATTGTCTATAGATCCTATAAACGGGGATTTGCTGATTAACAAGGGGTATTGCTTATATAAGAAAAAAAATTACAAGAAGGCTATAGAATGTTTTAAGGAAGCTGAAAAATTTGTAAAGGACGACATTGAAGTAAAAAATAATATAGCTCTTTGCCTATTAGCCGTAAAGAAATATAAAGAAGCGCTTGAACTGTTGGATGAGGTTTTGCAAAAGAGAAAAAGTGATGATATCCTAATAAATAAAGCCTTTTGTTTGATGAAAATGGGTCTTTACGGTGATGCAGCCGAATGTTGCAAAGAGCTGGAAACAGAAATGGAGGATAAAGCCGAAATTTATACTTTGTTGGGAATATGTTTCGAGAAAATGGGAGAAAATGAGAAAGCTGTAGAATATTACAATAAGGCCTTAATTGCTTGATGAGTTAGGGGTGTAAAAAATGAATATTCTCATAACTAATGATGACGGCATTTACGCTGAAGGTCTTTTGATGTTAGCAAGGGAAATTTCAAAAATAGCCAAAGTTACAGTTGTGGCGCCGGATAGGGAAAGAAGCGCTACGGCTCATGCTATTACTCTGCACAAACCGCTGCGGGTAGAAAAGGCTGAACTTCGCAATTGTTCGGTGGAAAGCTGGATGGTTAACGGTACTCCTTCGGATTGCGTGAAGTTGGCCCTTGACGCGCTGATAAACGATGCACCCGACCTGGTGTTATCGGGAATAAACAGGGGACCAAATTTAGGGACTGACGTAATTTATTCTGGAACTGTATCGGCTGCCATTGAAGCGGCGATTTACGGAATTCCTGCTGTCGCTGTTTCGGTGGCAGCATACGAAAATGTGTCTTATGAATACCCGGCTCAGTTCGTAAGAAAGCTGTGCGAGGTTTTAAAAGAAAAACAGTTTCCGAAAGATACCTTGCTAAATGTCAATATTCCTCCTTTAGATGTGGAAGATATAGCGGGAGTATTAATAACACGTTTGGGAAGTAGAAAGTATAAAAATTGCTTTGACCGTCGGCAAGATCCAAGGGGAAAAACATACTTTTGGTTGACAGGAGAGGTAGTGGAAGATTTGGAAGATGAGACTTCCGACGTCTGGGCCATAAAAAACAATTATATTTCAATTACCCCTATTCATTTCGATTTGACTAATTATGAGGTAATTGATAGTATAAAAAAGTGGGAACTCAAGCCGTTATTATGAATCTTTTTTAAGAAAGGAAATTATAAATGGAATCAAAACTTGAACTTTTGGCGCAAAAGGAGTTTAATTATCACGATGACCTTTATCAGTTGGTGGATTTTTTGAATAAATCTCTTAAAAAGAAAGGATTCATATTCGGAATTTCTAAAAAAGGGGAAAAGGCTTTAATAACGATTTACGAGACATAGCTTTCACCAAATGGCCTCCTCCTTAATAAGCTAAATATAAAGAGCTTTTAAGGAGGAGGCTTTTTATATGAAAGAGGGATATATAAGACGATTTTTCCCCGGCGGAAATACTTCAAAAGGATATATTTCGTTTTTCGATAATGTGCTTCCGTGGGAAAATGCTAAAAAATTTTTTATAATGAAAGGAGGGCCGGGGGTCGGGAAATCTACTTTCATGCAAAAAATAGGGGAGCGGCTAGTCAGAGATGGAATTGACATAGAATTTCTGCATTGTTCGGCGGATAGCAATTCACTGGATGGAGTGATTTTACCGGAATATGGGATGGCTCTTATCGACGGCACGGCCCCGCACATAGTCGACCCAAAATATCCCGGGTGCGTGGAGGAAATTATAAATTTTGGTGATTCATGGGATGAAGAAGGTATAATAAAACATAAAAGTGATATAATTAAACTGCAGAAAGAAATCAGTAGGTGCTATAAAAAGGGATTTGATTATATAAAGACGGCAAAAGTTCTCTACGATGGAATACAGGAAATATATTTTTGGGCCACAGATGAAGGAAAGTTGAACAAAATAATAGAGGAAATAGTTGGCGATATATTCTACAATGTCACTCGGATTGGGAGGATACCTAGGCAAAGAAAAATGTTCGCGAGTGCTATAACGTCCGGTGGATTGATAAATTTTCTCGACAATAATTTTGGAAATATTGAAAAACGCTATATATTAAAAGGTGAAATTACGTGGGCAAAGGCCAAATTAATTGAGACAGTTTTAAATACAGCTTTGATAAAGGGTTTTGAGGTCGAGGCGTTTTACTGTCCTTTATCTCCGGAAAGAGTAGAACATATTATTATAAAAG
Source organism: Caldanaerovirga acetigignens (assembly GCF_900142995.1). Lineage (NCBI taxonomy): Bacteria > Bacillati > Bacillota > Clostridia > Thermosediminibacterales > Thermosediminibacteraceae > Caldanaerovirga > Caldanaerovirga acetigignens. The sequence continues at coordinate 49,065 of NZ_FRCR01000011.1, forward strand.
ATTTAAACGTGGGATTGATAAATTCTATAGAACCTCATCTTTTTAGCCGGATAAAGAGTAATGATAGATTAATTGATTTCGACAGTTTTTTAATTGAAAGCGAATTTGAAAAGCATAGAAGGGATGCGGAATTTTCTAGAGGGATTTGTAAAATGCTCATAGATAAAGCTGTTGCGTGTTTTACAGAGGCAAAAAAATTGCATGATGAATTAGAAAGCTTTTATATTTCAAATATGGATTTTTCTAAGGTTGATGGGAAGTTGGAATATGTTTACAAAATATTAGTGAATTTGTTGTAAAATCGTTATGGATTAAAAAGGGGGAGGAACTCCCCTATTTTTTTATTCGAAGCAGGAAAACTGTGAATTAATGAAGAATATGTAAATAATATATATTTTCCGGGAGGCACCAGGAAATGTCGATGCGCAAAATACTAATGCTATTATTGATATTTGTTCTATTATTGAGTTTAGTAGGATGTGGAGATCAATTTGGAAAATTGTCCCCTAAAGATGCTGTGATTAAGGCTAATGAAAAATTAAAAGAAGTTGAAGGGTACAGAATGAAAATAAATGCTCAAGTAACCATGAATGACATAAAACAACAGGTTGTTTTAATAGGAGAAGTAGCTAACCCTAATCAAGTTTACTTGAGTGGAAGTTTATCAGGGCTTAATATTGAAATTTACAAGAAAGAAAACAAAATCTTTATAAAAGATCCCATGAATAATAAGTGGATAGAAAGCGAAAATTTAGGTTTAGGAAATATGGATGGCATAATATCCACTCCAGAAAAAACGTTCAATGAATTGAATGATATGATTGTGGAGGCGGTATATCTTCCGGATGAACTAATAGAAGGAGTCAAGTGTAAAGTTATAGAATACGTCCCAGATAAGCAGAAATTAAAGGAGATATTTTTTGAAGATGAAAAAATAGATGAAATAAGTGACCTTGAAGCTAAATATAAAGTGTGGATAGGGGAAAAAGATTTTCTTATTCGCAAGTTGAGTATGGACCTTAAACTTAATTCATACGAAAATGAAGAGCAATCTATAAATATGGTAGTGCAGCTTTACGATTTCGGAAATAATGACATAAAGATAGAATATCCGAAAGATTTACCATTGCAATGAATATAATTAATTAGGGGAGGGTCTTAAAAATGGATCTTTCTAGAAAATCAAAGTGCATAAGTCCATCACCAACCCTAGCGGTTGATGCGAAGGCAAAACAGCTTAAAAGTGAAGGCCATGATGTTATAAGTTTTGGTGCAGGAGAACCTGACTTTGATACTCCCGATTTTATAAAATTTGCGGCGATTGAGGCAATTAATCAAGGGTTTACAAAATATACTCCCGTCGATGGTATACAGGAGCTTAAAAAGGCGATTTCTGAAGCGTTGAGGGAGGAAATAGGAGTTGATTACGAAGCCACCCAGGTTATTGTTTCTAACGGAGCGAAACACTGCCTTTTTAATGCCTTGTATTGCCTATGCGATGAGGGAGATGAGGTGTTAATACCATCGCCATACTGGGTAAGTTATCCGGAAATCGTGAAATTGTGCGGCGGAACACCGGTTTTTGTACCCACGTTCGAAAGCCAGGATTTTAAACTAAAAGCAGATAATATAAAACCACTCATCAATGAAAAGACGAAAGTTTTAATAATAAATAGTCCGAATAATCCAACGGGGAGTGTTTACACCCGCGAGGATTTGCTGGATATTGCCGAGTTAGCTTTAAAATACGATATATTTATCATTTCAGATGAAATTTACGACAAATTGGTTTACGATGGGGAAAGACATATAAGCATAGCTTCTCTAGGTAAAGAAATTTATAGTAATACTCTCGTGGTGAACGGTGTTTCTAAGGCTTATTCTATGACAGGCTGGAGAATCGGATACGCAGCAGGGCCAAAGGAACTCATTAAAGCCATGGCTGACTTTCAGAGCCATGCGACTTCTAACCCCAATTCGATAGCTCAAAAAGCGGCTTTGGAAGCTTTGAAAAACCCGGATAAAAAACAGGCTGTCAATAACATGGTAGAGGAATTTGCAAATAGGAGGAAGTACATGGTCGATAGGATAAACAATATAGATGGACTTTCTTGCCGTATGCCAAAGGGGGCATTTTATGTTATGATGAACGTTTCGAAAACCTTTGGAAAGTACATAGAAGGCAGAGTCATTAAAGATTCTACGACGTTTGCTGAGGCTTTGCTTGAAAAATACAAAGTAGCGGTCGTGCCTGGAATAGCTTTTGGAGCCGATGAATATGTAAGATTATCTTATGCTACATCTATGAAAAATATAAAAGAAGGGTTAGACCGTATTGAGCAATTTGTAATGGAGCTTTCATAAGCAGGGCTATTTTCCTGCTTTTTATTTTAATAATAAAGAAAAAAAAGGGGTTGAAGCGACGCTATGGAATCGAAACATTATTTTGAACATCCATTGACGAAAAGATATGCCAGTAAAGAAATGCTAATGAACTTTTCGCCTCACAAGAAATATATGACCTGGAGAAAACTGTGGATAGCTTTGGCGGAAGCAGAAAAAGAGCTAGGGCTTCCCATTACAGATGAACAGATTGAAGAGATGAAAGAACACGTAGACAAGATAAACTTCGAAGAAGCCGAAGAGTATGAAAAAGTCACAAGGCATGATGTTATGGCTCATATATGGGCTTTTGGAAAACAATGTCCAAAAGCTAAACCAATAATACACCTCGGGGCAACAAGTGCTTTTGTTGGCGATAATACAGATGTAATATTGATGAGGGATGGTCTTGCCATACTAAAGAAAAAATTGGTCAACATCATAGATAACTTGAAGAACTTTGCATTGCAATATAAGGATATGCCTACTTTAGGGTTTACTCATTTTCAACCGGCACAGCTCACCACTGTGGGCAAGAGGGCGTGCCTTTGGATTCAGGATCTTGTAATGGATCTATGGGATCTGGAACATGTAGAAGAGAATTTGAGATTAAGAGGTGTAAAGGGTACAACTGGAACGCAGGCTAGTTTCATGAAACTTTTTAACAATGATGAGGAAAAGGTAAAAAAACTTGATATAATGGTATCTAAAAAAATGGGTTTTGATAAAGTTTTTCCAGTTACAGGCCAGACATATCCGCGAAAACAAGATTCTCGAGTATTGAGGGTTCTGCAGTCAATAGCGGAAAGCGCTCATAAATTTGCGTGTGACATAAGATTGCTATCTAGCCTGAAAGAAATAGAGGAACCTTTTGAAGAAAACCAAATCGGTTCTTCGGCCATGGCATATAAAAGAAATCCCATGCGTTGTGAGCGCATGACCGCCTTGTGCCGCTATGTAATGATAAATGGACTGAATCCGTATTTTACAGCAGCCAATCAGTGGTTCGAAAGGACCCTTGACGATTCTGCCAACAGAAGACTGGTCATACCGGAGATGTTTTTGGCAACAGATGCAATTTTAAATATTTATATAAATGTGAGTCAGGGATTAGTAGTCAATTCTAAGGTGATAGAAAGGCACGTAATGGAGGAATTACCATTTATAGCCACTGAAAATATACTGATGGAAGCAGTAAAAAGAGGTGGAGATAGGCAGGAACTCCATGAGGCTTTGAGAAAACATTCCGTCGAAACTGCAGCAGAGGTGAAGGAGGGAAAACCTAATAATTTGATAGATAAAATTGTTGCTGATGCCAGGTTCAGGATGACCAAAGATGATATTGTAAAGATGGTGGATCCGTCAATCTTTGTTGGAAGAAGTTCAGGACAGGTAATCGAATTTGTCGAAGAGGTAGTAGACCCTATATTAAAAAAGTATGAGAAATCTTTGGGTATGAAAGTGGACCTTCAGGTATAAGATGATTTATATGGATTTTTATAAGAGGCCCCCTCGGTAATTGTGGAAAATAGTAGATTTGTTTTTCTTTGATAATAAAAAAATAATAGAGTAATTTCGGAAACAGTTAAAAATTCCCTGTAAAAAACTAACAAACCCAACAAAAAAACCGATAAAATACAACCCTTTACCAATTTAACTTATGGGATTCTAAATTCTAAGCTGCCAAAGCTTTACCCAAAACCTCAGCCCATATATCAAAATGTTCTTTTTTAGCCTTAGCAATCCAAGCATCAAGATGACAATTCATAGCAGCAAAATGAATAAACAAATACCAATTCTTGCGGCTTCTAACCCGAGAGCGCTCAATCTCATAATCATTCTTAATCCGTTTAAACGAGCGTTCCGAAGAAGACCGCATAGCATAGACCTTGCGCCAAGCCTTGGAATCCCTAGGAGTCTTAGTACAAATCCTCAAATCATCCTGAGGCTTAGTATAAACCGTAAACGTCAGACCTTAAAATACACACAGGATCATGTTTAACAGGTCGACCAATAGAGGAAAAACGCTGAGACAACAAATGAATAGCAGGGTCCAGATTCAAAAACCAGACCTTAGTCAAAGACCTGGAGAAAGACAAAAGCCTTTTTGAATCAACAGTCCATAGTAGAGGAACCTGCTTTTGTAAAAACTGTTTAAACTCAACATGAGAAGAACATTTAATAAGCATAAAAGAATCACCCTCATTTATTAGAAGTAATGGTAAAAAGTACCATCCACTTCAATTATGGGGGCGATCCGAAAAAATCAAGTATGATTTGAAGTAAATATTTGCGATAATTATGAGTATACAATACTTCGTGATATCTATAAATATCAGCTATTTTTGCAACAGAGACAAGTGGAGGTAAAAAAATAACAGCCCTCTTAAGAGGGTTTAATAATAAAGGAAACTGAGTTTCCGAAAATCTACCATAATAATATTGGGAGGGGTTTTTTTGCATACCTTGCCGGCAATTAAAGTCCAGTGCAAACCCGCGTATATCGAAGGTGTTGAAACATGTGAGGACGCTATGAAAACGCAAGAATGGAGCGGCGCGATGCTAGGAGTTAGGTGTCCGAAGTGTGATGAGTTGTTCTTTCTATTTTGCGCATACCAAAAAGACGACTTTGGAAATTTTAAAAAGATGTGGGGTTTTTGCACTAGCTGCGGGCACAGGTTTGAAGCTGTTGTTAATTAGTAGAAATTAAATAGTAATGATAATATACCCACCAACGCGATAAAAAGGTGGGTTTTCTTTTTTAGAAAATGATCTTATAATTTTAATTAAGGCTTTAAAGTAAAATTAAATAAAAAACCATATTAAGAAAAGGAGAATCCATTATGCCCACTTACGATTTCATCTGCGAAAATTGTGGTCATAAGTTCAGCGAGTTTGTTTCCTTGCGAGAAAAGGATAGCGTAAAATGTCCAGTATGTAATAGCAGAGCAAAACAACGATTTACTGGTTTTATGTACATGGGTAAGGGAGGTACCGAGTCAGGAGGTTGTAGCGGTTCGTGCGGAAGCTGCAGCGGATGCGGATAGGAAATAAAGCCACCTGCATGATTATGTATAACGTCTTGTGGAATAATAACTCTAGGAGGTGGATTTATGAAAGGTAATACCACAGGTTGGGTAGTAGCAGGTATAGGAGCAGTCGTTGCTGGAGTAGGAACGATGGTAGGGGGAACTTTAGGTGCAGGTATAACCGGTTTCGGACTTGCGCATATAGTATTGGGTGTGCTAGATATGTTCAGGCCAACAGTCCGCCAATAATTAATAAACCCTGCATTTTCTTTCTGCAGGGATAAAAGAATGGCAGGGGAGACAGGACTCGAACCTGCAACCGGCGGTTTTGGAGACCGCTACTCTGCCAATTGAGCTACTCCCCTGCGCATTTTTTATTATATAAGATTTTTTGGTTAATGTCAATTAAAACTAAGCTAAAAATAAAGTAAGGCTAAAAATAAAGTGTAAAATTATGCCTTCTCGCAGGCTATTCTTGGCATTTGGGCTTTTGGAAGCTGTAATATTTTGCCAAAACATTAATTATAAGTTTACATAATATACATTATCGGACGTTATGGTGCTCCTGAAATTAAATTTTTAGTGCTTTATCCTCCCTCGATGAGATCGTAAAGATCAAATATCTGCAGATTATTTTTCAAACAAATGTTTAAAATCACATTTAGTTATGATATAATTAACCTAAAAAATTATTCTTGTGTATGGAGTGGTAATTGCGATGTATGAAAATTTATCGCCGAGACAAAAACAGATATTGGATTTCATACGTGATTTTTTAAAAAAGAGAGGTTATCCCCCTTCGGTGCGCGAAATATGCGCTGCTACTAATCTGAAATCCACCGCTACTGTTCATTCCTACTTGGTTCAATTGGAAAAAAAGGGTTTTATAACGCGAGATCCTCAGAAACCCCGGGCCATTATTGTATCGGACAACAAATATTTATTCGACTCCAGTTTCGTGCCAGTACCACTTGTAGGCAGAGTCACTGCGGGACAACCCATCCTGGCGGAAGAAAACATTCAGGGCGTGTTCCCGCTTCCTAAGGATATGGTTCCCGAATCAGAAGTATTTATGTTGAAAATTCAAGGAAACAGCATGATAGAAGCTGGTATTTTTGATGGCGATTATGTGATTGTAAAGGTATCCAATACGGCGGAAAACGGCGATATAGTAGTAGCGCTGTTAGGAGACGAAGCTACCGTCAAGAGATTTTTTAAAGAAAGCGACCATATAAGGCTACAGCCGGAAAATCGATATATGGAGCCTATCATTGTAAAAGACGTTAAGATTTTAGGTAAGGTAATAGGCCTTTTTAGAAGGTTTTAAATCAATTAAATTGGCCTTTGTATATTCCTTCGTCTATCATGTTCTGAAGTGCCTTCATGGCCCCTAATTTTACATGAAAGAAATTAATACCGCCTTGAATATATACTACAAACGGTTCCATGATAGGTGCATCGGCGCTTAATTCTATCGACGCGCCTTGGATGAAGCTGCCGCCTGCCATTATTACCTGGTGTGCATAGCCCGGCATTTCCCATGGTTCAGGTACAATATGAGCATCTACAGGTCCTACTTTCTGCAGCCCCCTACAAAAAGATATCAAGGATTCCTTGTCGCCCATCTCTATTGCTGTAACAATGTCGCTGCGCTTTTCGTTGTAAGAGGGATATACCTTAAACCCTGCCCTTTCAAAAAATCTTGAAATGAAAATGGAGCCTTTTAAGGCTTCCCCAACTATCATGGGAGAGTAAAATAATCCTTGCAGGGCTAGGCGGTTGAAATTCAAGGATGGTCCACAATTTTTCCCCAGTCCGGGAGCGTACAGGCGGTAAGCACATTGTTCTATTAACTCTCGTTTCCCTACTACATAACCTCCCGTCGGGGCAATGCCTCCTCCCGGGTTTTTTATAAGAGAGCCGGCGCATAAATCGGCACCGACTTCCGTCGGTTCTTTAGTTTCCGTAAATTCTCCGTAGCAGTTGTCAACAAGGCACACAATATCTTCTTTGATTTCCTTTATGTATTCAATCAGCTCTTTTATACTTTCTATATCCAGGGTAGGTCTCATGCTATAACCTCTGGAACGCTGTATGAGTACCATCTTCGTCTTTTCACTAATTTTTTCTCTAATTTTCTCGAAATCGGGCTTGCCGTTTCTGAGTTCTACATGGGAGTACTTTATATTATATTCTCTGAGAGAACCTACATTTTTTCCTAAAATGGCATCTTTTAAAGTATCATATGGTTCGCCTGTGACACACAATAATTCGTCCTGGGGTTTTAAAACGCCGAAAAAGCAAAGAATGATAGCATGAGTGCCGGAAATTATCTGCGGTCTTACCAGTGCATCTTCGGCACGAAATACACTGCTGTAAACAGCTTCAATGGTTTCACGTCCTAAATCGTTATAACCATATCCCGTTGAATCATTAAGATGAAAATCGCTCAAGTCATTTTCTACCATAGCCGCGGTTACTTTAAGCTGATTGCATTCTACTATTTCGCTTACCTTTTCAAATTCTTTGCCGATTTCTTTCACTACAGATTCTGCCAATGTTATTATTTCATCATTTATGGAAAATCTCGTTTTTATAATTTCCCGTGTGATACTGTGCATGTTATCCCTTCTTCTGCTTTTTATTTAAGATTTTATCATATCAAATTTCTCGTTTCAACGTTCTCCGGCACAGAGGACATTCTGAATTATTCAACATCTCTTTTTGTAAATGTAGGAAACTTTTTGAAAGCCCCTCCTCAATTCCTTCTTTTTTCCCCATTCGTCTGCCTGTTGCGTACCCAGCCAGAAATATGAAAAGCATTACAATGATGTAAGGTATAAACTCTCTAAGGATTTTATGACACCTCCTCAGAATTTGACAATAAATATATTATGTAAACAATAAATATGGCTGAAAAGCCTACGGAAATAGTTTTAACAGCGTCTAAATACAAAGCGGATAAAAAGCATATAATGGAAAAAACAAGGCATTCTACTTTTCCCAGCACTTTTACGTAATTTTTGCCGCAGGCTATCTCCTTTTTGTAGTCATAAAGGTCGTCCCATAATTGAACGGACCACATTATAAACAAAGACGAAAGCATTTCGCTAAAACCTAGAATTAAAATTCCTAAGATAAGCATTATTAACGACTCTTGATAGCCGTATAAACCTGAAGGCATTTTTGTGCCATAATCTGCGGTCATGCCTACAATATAGCTGGAAAAAAATAAACTTATTGAAGATCTCGGTTCGAGAAAACATGCCAGAGAAAAAATAAAGATAGCATACGGTAAAATTCCCGCTCCGAGGACATTTGAGAAATTTTGTCTTTCCAGCACGGTATCATATTCCAGGTCGATAAAATCATCCATCAGTTTTATAACGAAACCTGTTAGAAAAACTGCAAACAATTTTCTAACTAAAGGGCTAGAGGTTATATGCCACAAAAGTTTTCACCTCTTTGAACCCTCTTTTGTTAATAGCGGATATAGGAATGACGATGTTTCCATGAAATTTTTCTTTGATAATTTTTAATCCTTCCTCAGCGTCCGGCAAATCCATTTTATTAACGAGGATGACGTAGCCTCTTTTTGAACGAGCAAGTTTGGATATTTGGTAATCCACTTCACTTGGTGAACTTAAAGAATCTTTCTTTATTACCGCTGCCCCGTCCATTATATGGATTATGATTTGAGAATTAAGGATTTCAGAGATGGTTTGAGATATGGATTTACGGACATTCTGGTCTTCATGAATACCATCTATTAAACCAGTAGTATCTATTATTTGTATTTTTTTTTTACCTTTCCCCACCGGTATTTCCAATGTAACAGATTGAAGAGCTAGGGTTTTATGGGGATTACTGTCTACCAGCTCATGAAATGCCGTTTTGCAGGAATATTTTTTTTTGAATTTTGTTCCATCAGGAAGTGCAAAATCGAATTCAAAAATTCTGACTCCAAGATATTCTGCGAAATTTATAAGGAAAGCTGTTTTTCCAACGTTCGGCTTGCCTACTATTAAGCATTTTTTCAAATAAACGGCCACCCCCTCTTAAATTTCATCGATTTCTGCTATGTCTTCGCTTTTTATATATATCAGGTCTTCGCGGGATATTTGTTTCTGACTTATTAACCTCAATGCCTGTCGCCTTATTGCTTTTTCGATGAGATTTCTTACCAGCCTCGCATTTCCCATTTTATCGTAGTGCAAATTTTTTTGGCTTTCTTTGAGAATACGTTCAAGTTTATAAAGAGCTTCCGGAGTCAATTTATACTGTCTTTTTTCAACCATTAACTTTGCTATTTCCATCAATTCTTCCGTGGTATAATCGCTAAATTCTATTTGAATGGGGAATCTGGATCTCAATCCCGGATTTGTTCTCAAAAACCATTCCATTTCATCCTTATATCCCGCCAGTATTACAACGAGATTGTCTTTGTAGTCTTCCATTGCTTTAACTAGCGTATCTATGGCCTCTTTGCCAAAATCCTTTTCTCCCCCTCTAGCAAGAGAATATGCTTCGTCAATGAATAATATGCCACCTAGAGCACGTCTTACTTGTTCCCTCGTCTTCTGAGCGGTATGCCCGATATACTCTCCAACTAAGTCGGCCCTTTCTACTTCGACCAAATGCCCTTTTTGTAGCACTTCCATTTGTTTGAATATTTTGCCTAAAAGCCTCGCTACTGTTGTTTTTCCGGTGCCCGGATTGCCTTTGAAAATCATGTGAAGGACAAGAGGTTCAGAGAACAGTTGTTCTTTTTGTCTCCTTTTTTGAATTTCCACGTAAGCTTGTATTTCTCTAACTAATTGCTTTACTTTCGTAAGTCCAATCAAACTGTCAAGTTCTTTTAATACGTCTTCTATTTTTTCTTCTCCGTTAGGTTTTAGCGGAGATGTTTCCTTTTTTTCATCCATTTCTTTAAATAATATAAAAGCTTCTACCGGCGTAATTGCTCCCTTGGCAATCATATCTATAATCTGGTCAGGATTTTCGACTTTACATTTCAAATTTAAATTGGCCATTTATTTACACCTCCGCCAAAGACAAAACTATACACCAATTTATTATATGCGCTTAAATATTTTCGAGTCACAAATAAAAAACTCCCAAGACTTCTTGGGAGTTTTTTATTGGGTTTCTTCAGTTTTCTTTTCAGCAGAAGGACCTGTAAAACTCACAGGCTTTTGAGGAGCTATTGTAGATACAGCGTGCTTGTAAATCAGCAGCTGCTTTCCATCAGAATCAAGTACCACGGTAAAATTGTCAAATCCGCGCACATAACCTTTCATTTGAAATCCATTGATAAGATAAATAGTTACAGGAGTATTTTCCTTCCTGATTTGATTTAAAAATCCATCTTGAATGTTGATTTGAGTTTTGGTCATTCTTTGTCCCCCTTCTATTTTATGTATATAAAGTTATATTCTAGGAATTTTTCGATTTTCCTTCAACGGATTTAATAATATTTTCTATAATTTTTTCTTTGCCTTCTTTGGATACATCGAACCAAATAATATTTTTGTCTTTTCTAAACCAGGTGTACTGTCTTTTTGCATATCTTCGGGTATCTCTGGAAATTAAGTAAATGGCTTCATGTAATGTAATGCGTCCTTCTAAATAATCTATTATTTCTCGGTAACCAAGAGCCTGCATGGAGTTCAGTTCTTTCGTATATCCCATTGCAAGAAGTTTTTTCACTTCATCCACCCAACCATTTTCAATCATCTTCTGTACTCTCATGTTTATCCTATTATAAAGTTCCTCTCTCGGTCTGGTGAGACCAAAAATTAACAACTCGTAAGGACTTCCCCGCTTTTTGGTTAACTCCTCAAAATGAGAAAAAGGCACACCCGTTTTTATATAGACTTCTAAAGCTCTTATAACCCTTCTCAAATTGTTTGGATGGATTTTTTCTGCGGCCTTTGGATCGATTTGTTTTAATTTGCTGTATAGATATTCATTGCCGTATTTTTCGGCTTCAACTTTCAACTGCCTTCTTAGACTTTCATCTTTGTCAAAGCTGGAAAATGTATAACCGTAACAGACGGCGTTTACATAAAGTCCAGTCCCTCCTGTAAGAATGGGTATCTTGCCGCGGCTGTGGATATCGGCAATGAATTTTTCCGCTAGTGCTTTGAATTCTGCTACGCTGAATTCTTCATCCGGGTAGATAATATCTACCATGTGATGAGGAACACCTTTTCTTTCCTCGAGGGTTGGTTTTGCCGTACCGATATCCATATATTTGTAAATTTGCATTGAATCGGCTGAGATTATCTCTCCATCTAATTTTAGTGCTACTTCTATAGATACTTCGGTTTTCCCCACGGCAGTAGGACCTACGATGGCTACTAATATTTTTTTATCCATTTATCCGCTTAAATTTCTTTTCTAATTCGTAAATTGTAATTGAAATCATCGTAGGTCTTCCGTGGGGACAGGAATATGGATTTTTTGTGTTCATAAGCTGATTCAAGAGCTCCTGCATTTCATCAAAAGAAAGATCATCGCCCGCCTTTATTGCAGTATGACATGCCATAGAAGCTAAGAATTTTTCGCGTGAGCGCCATCTTAGTTCGCCATTTTCTTTTAACTCATCAATTGCTTCTCGCAAAGATTCCGGTTGCACTGGTTTATTTAAAAGATAAGGTACCGATCTAATTAATAGCGTGTCTTTTCCAAATGTCTCGAAGTCAAATCCCATTTTTCTTATGAGGTCGCTGTTTTCCTCCACAAAATTTATTTCTTCAAAAGTAAGTTTTAAGGTTAACGGACATACTAGCTCTTGCGAAATGTCCTGTGAATTTAATCCTTCAGAATATCTTTCAAAAAGTATTCTTTCGTGGGCTGCATGCTGATCTATCAGGTAAAATTCTTTTTCTCCTTGAACTACAATATACGTCTTAAAAAGCTGCCCTAAAATCCGGGTAAAATGAACGTCGAAAATGGGGCTTTCTGTTCTCACATCCTTACCGGTATTCCCATACTGCTCATTAGTTTTAATTTTGTTTTCTATTTTTCCATAAATTTTGGTAAAATATTCTTCTTTCAACAAGCTTTCATTTTCCGCCGTGCTGTATCGTTCGGAAAAGTTAATTTTAGAAAAGCTCAGTTTTTCTTTTGGTACCAATGTGGTTCTAGATAAACCTTCCCTAATGGTTTCGTATAAAGACTGAAGCACTTCATTTTCACATTGAAATCTTATTTCAGTTTTAGCGGGATGAACATTGACATCTATTAACGAGCTTTCTATTTCTATTTTTACGAAAGCTATGGGAAATTTATCGTTAGGTATTAAGCTTTTATAAGCCTTTTCTAAAGAAACGCTCAAACCTTTGTCTTTTACAAGGCGTCCATTGACAAAAAACGTTTCCCAGGATCTATTTCCCCGTGTGTGCTTTGGAGGCGATGTGTAGCCGTATATACGGCCAAAATTGAATGTTTTGTCGACTAAGATCATGTCTTTTGCTATATCGAATCCGTAAATCCTGGCTATTACTTCTTGCAGATTTCCATTGCCAGGAGTGAAGAGCACTTCTTTACCGTCTACGGATAACTTGAAAGATATGTCGGGGTGACCTATTGCATATTTTGATACAAGGTCCACAATTAGAGAGGATTCTCTCGACGACGACTGAAGAAATTTTAAGCGCGCGGGTGTATTGAAAAAAATATCCTTTACAATTATACAACAGCCTTCTTTCACGGCTGCTTCTTCGAATTCTTCTATGATACCTCCCCGCAGCGTGCATTTGGTTCCAATCGATGATTCCCTTGTCTTCGTAAAAACGGTTAATACAGAAACCGATGCAATGCTGGGTAAAGCTTCACCCCTAAAACCGAGGGTATTTATTTTAAATATATCATCCAAATTTGATATTTTGCTTGTGGCATGTCTTTCGAAGGCGAGCCTGACGTCATCAGGATCCATGCCTTCGCCGTCGTCTGTAACTTTTATAAGGCTTTTTCCTCCTTTTTCGATTTCAACAAAAATATGCTTGCTTCCTGCATCGATAGAATTTTCAATGAGTTCCTTTACGACGGAGACCGGTCTTTCTATGACTTCGCCAGCCGCTATTTTGGCCGAGATACTATCATCCAATATTTTGATCTTTCCCATTTTACTTTCTCCTTAAATCAGTTTTTGTTTAATTGAATAAAGTAAATTGAGAGCTTCCAAAGGAGTTATAGTGTTTATATCCAAATCTTTAATTAATCTAATGACCTGTTCATTTTTTATGCTTTCTATATTAAGCTGTGTCTCACTTGAAGTTGAAGCAACATCTTCGACTGCCGCTATTTGTTTCGCTTGAATGTTTGATTTGTCATGCTGTTCTAATTCCTCAAGAATTTGTTGAGCCCTGTGTATAACGTTTTTTGGTAATCCAGCAAGTTTTGCTACCTGAATGCCGTAACTTTTGTCGGCTTCTCCATCTACAATTTTTCTTAAAAATATAATGTCTTCTCCACGCTCTTTCACTAGAACCTTAAAATTTTTAACACCTTTTAGTTTCTTTAGCTGAGTTATCTCATGGTAATGGGTGGCAAAAAGAGTTTTCGCCTTTATATGTTTGTTGATATATTCTATTACAGCCCACGCGATGCTTAGACCATCATAAGTACTAGTGCCTCGGCCAATTTCATCTAGAATGAGTAAGCTCTTAGAAGTGGCGTTCTTTAATATATTGGCCACTTCTATCATTTCCACCATAAAAGTGCTCTGGCCTGATGCGAGGTTATCAGAAGCGCCAATTCGAGTGAAGATGCGGTCAACTATTCCGATTTGAGCACTTTTTGCTGGTACAAAACTCCCTATATGAGCCATGAGCACTATCAGGGCTACTTGTCTCATATAGGTAGATTTTCCTGCCATGTTGGGGCCTGTGATAATCGATATCATTGAATCTTTACAATCTATATGAGTATCATTGGGGATAAACATTTCATCTTTGAGAGTCAGCTCTACAACGGGGTGACGTCCTTCTATTATATGTATTTCATCGTTTAATGTGAGTTCAGGCTTTACGTAATTGTTACATGCTGCAACTTCGGCAAGCGATAATAATACATCCAGGACGGAAATTACTTGAGAGCTTTTTTTGAGCCTTGGTATTTCTGCAATGAGTTTTTCGCGGATTTGGCAGAAAACTTCATATTCCAGTTCTAAAAGTTTTTCTTCAGCACCCAGGATGAGTGATTCATATTCCTTTAACTCTTCGGTTACAAATCTTTCGCCATTTGCTAGAGTTTGTTTCCTAATATATTCTTTTGGGACTAATGGTAAGTTGGCTTTTGTAACTTCGATGTAATATCCGAATACTTTGTTATAGCCTACTTTCAATGATTTTATACCAGTTCTTTCCTTCTCTTTTCTTTCGAGTTCTGCTATCCAGTTCTTGCCTTCAGTAGCTGCTTTTCTCAATTTATCGATGTCGGCATTAAAACCATCCTTTATTAATCCTCCCTCTTTAAGGGATAGCGGTGGGTCTTCGTTGATTGAGTTTTCCAGAATTTCATATACATCGTTTAATGGATCTAGATCATTGTGAAGTGTTACCAATAATTTAGTGCTGCATCTAGCCAGCAGTTCTTTTATTTTTGGGAAATATTTAACCGTGTTTTTGATAGCTAAAAGGTCTCTTGCATTGACGTTCCCACATACCAGCTTTCCTGTTAGCCTTTCAAGGTCGTATAAATTTTTAAGCTGTTCTTTTAATTCTTGTCGAAGAAAATAGTCGTTATAGAACTCTTCTACAGCATCCTGCCGTTCTTTTATCTTAATGATGTCTATTAAAGGTTGTTCTATCCACTTTCTCAAAGTTCGACCGCCCATAGGCGTTTCTGTTTTGTCAAGCACCCAAAATAATGTCCCGTATCTTTTTCCGTCGGCCAAGGATTCGGTTAGCTCCAAATTTTTACGGCAGGAAATATCAAGAACCATGTATTCGTTTCTTTCATAATACTTAATGGAATTGATATGGTTTAAGGTAAGCTTTTGGGTTTCTCTCAAATAATTGAGACACGCTCCGGAAGCGATGACGGAGTAGGTTTTTTTTAAAATATCTGCGAGCTGTTCTTCGCCAAATTGTGATAATAGGAGTTCTTTTGCCGATTCTAAATTAAAATAATCGTCTTCCCTAGTAGTGAGCAGAAAATTAAAATTGGTTTTCAATGTTTTTTTAAGTAATTCGTCATTATAAAAAGAGATATTTACCAAACATTCCGGAGGTTCAAGCTTTGAAAGTTCATCGAGCAGTTCCTGGTAGGGATATGGGCTTTGGATTTCGGTGGTTAAAAATTCACCAGTCATCAAATCTGCCGCAGCAATTCCAAAATTATGTTTTTCCCTGTAAATGCAAACTAAATAATTATTCTTTTTTTCATCGAGGGCATTTATTTCTGTAATAGTGCCCGGCGTTATTATCTTTACGACTTCGCGCTTTACTATCCCCTTTGCTTTTTTGGGATCTTCCACCTGTTCACATATTACAACTTTATAACCTTTGTTTATTAATTTGTATATATATTGGTCCGCTGCGTGGTAAGGAACACCAGCCATGGGAACCCGATTCTCCGGGTCTCGCGAAGTTAGCGCTATTTCGAGTTCCTTTGCAGCGATATGAGCGTCTTCAAAAAACATTTCGTAAAAATCACCGAGGCGAAAAAACACTATATAATCTTTGTATTTTTCTTTTATTTCTCTATATTGCTTTATCATCGGAGTATCCATTTAAAAATTTAAAACCCTCCTTAAGGAACTACTTTAACAATTTTCCTATTAACGACCACGTGTGTGGTTCTGTTATTTTTACTTTTACTATTTTCCCAATATATTCCTCGGGGCCTTCAAAATTAACCACCTTGTTTGTCCTAGTCCTTCCTGTCAGTCTATGGGGATTGTTTCGGCTTATACCTTCAACGAGCAATTCAACTATTTGATTTTTAAGTAATTTATTCTTTTTGGCGCTGATAGAATCCTGAAGTTTCATTAGTCGATTCAACCGGTCCTTTTTCACTTCTTCGTCCACCTGATTTTCCATTTCGGCAGCCGGTGTACCTTTTCGCTTGGAGTAAGCAAACATGAAAGCTTGGTCAAATTCAACTCTTTTTACAAGGTCCAACGTGTCTTGAAAATCTTCTTCTGTTTCCCCGGGAAAACCAACTATTATATCAGTGGAAATTGCAATTTCTGGTATAGCATTTCTTAATTTTTCTACTAATTTCATATAGTGTTCTCTTGTATATCTTCTATTCATTGCTTCGAGTACCTTATTGCTCCCTGCCTGTACCGGCAAGTGAATATGCTCGCATACTTTTTCGCAGTCCTTCATGGCTTCGATGAGTTCGTCGGAAAGGTCTTTTGGATGAGAAGTGGTGAACCTAATCCTTTCGATTCCGTCGATTTCGTTCAAACGCCTCAAAAGAGCCGGAAATTTAACCTCCCCACTTAGATCTTTGCCGTAAGAATTTACATTCTGACCCAACAAATTAATTTCTTTAAAACCCTGTTTTGCCAATTCTTCCACTTCTTTAATTATATCTTGAGGTTTCCTGCTTTTTTCTCTACCTCTTACGTAGGGGACGATGCAATATGTGCAGAAGTTGTTGCACCCGTAAGTTATAGTGACCCACGCCTTTACTTTATCTTCCCGCTCTATCGGTAAATTCTCCTCTACCGCAGAATAGTCTCCACTCGTTTCAATTACGGTCATATTGGCTAGCCTGGCGTTTTCTATTAACTGGGGCAGTTTGTGTACATTGTGTATCCCGAATATTAAATCAACGTAGGGGAAATGTTCCGTTATATATTCAACTACATGAGGCTGTTGAACCATGCATCCGCATATTCCGATTATTAAATTAGGATTTCTCTGTTTAAATTGTTTTAAATGTCCAAGCCTGCCGTATACTTTTTTTTCGGCGTTTTCTCTTACACAGCAGGTATTGAGGATAATTATATCCGCTTCTTTGAGATTATCAACCGGGCAATATCCAATTTTTTGGAGTACTCCTGAAATAACTTCCGTGTCATGAAGATTCATTTGGCAGCCCCATGTCAATATATGGTATTTGAGCATGTTTATCCCTCCAAAATTAACGTAACTTTAGCCTTTAATATTATAGCCATTTTGTTCAGATAAAACAATAAAGCTCCGTTTAGTGAAAAAGTTTAATTGAATTTATAATCGCCATTTAATTCCTTTACTTTTGCTATCGCCCTAGTAAAATCGTGCCACACTTGCCACTTTACCCTTTTTAGAGTTTCTCCTCCCTGTCTTAGAATGTATGCGGGATGAAAGGTTGGCATAATCCAAAAACCTCTTTCATAAATCCACTGTCCCCTGCTTTGTACAATACTGCTTTTAGGCTTGAAATAATTGAGAGGTACCGATCCAAGGGTTATTATAACCTTCGGTGAAATAAATTCAAGTTCTAGTTCTAAAATTTTTGAGCAAGCTTTTACTTCGCTGGCAAGAGGCGTTCTATTTTTAGGAGGGCGACATTTTACTACATTAGTTATGTAAACTTTTTTGCGGTCTATGTTGAGCTTGTTTAGAATTACCGTCAGTAATTCACCTGCCCTCCCTACAAAAGGTCTACCCAATCTATCTTCTTCAAAACCAGGAGCTTCTCCTATCAGCATCAAAGGGGAATTCCATTCACCTTCACCCGGCACCTTTTGAGTATGGCAATCGGCAAGGTGAAGCGGACATTCTCTGCATTCGTAAAGCAGTTCGCACACCTTGATTTTTATAAACTCCCTTAGTTTTAATGACTGTTCGTCTTTTCTGTGTATCCTTTTTATCAGCTCGCTATAGTAAATTTCCTCTATACCGTATTCTTTTTTTAAATCCATTAATATTTTAATATTTTGGGGTAAATCAATTTCCCTGCCACCGAAAATGGAAACTATTTTATTTGCAAAGTTTTCCATAATTTTACGACCTCCGCTCGTCTATTTGTTATTATAACATAATTTAGACTTTATTTAGACTTTAAGACTTTAGAGTTTCTTTGTACTCTTTCCTAAGATGCCACAGTAGGCCGTTGTAGACCTTGGTGGCACAGAACATGGCATCCTTCAGAACAGCTTGTCTGCACGGATTTGGGCTTTGAGTGTGATTAGAGGCACTCAATTGCCTCCTTATCTCCCTCTGTCTTTTGAGCTTCGATGTACCGCTATGGTAACATACCGCGCAACGGCTGTAAATACCGGAGCGATGTGGATCCGTGTATCCCCTCAATGAATTGAGGGGGATTACTGCCCCCTCACGCTCCACCATTTTTCTAAACAAGAAGACCCCTTTTGGGGGTCAGAGATTAGTTTAGTTGATTTTTGTTTTATAGTTATGATTTTTGACTTTCCACTAGGTGGGTTTGTGTCTGCGGTTCTTTTTTACCTACATAAAGGATGGTGGTGGTGGGATTGTATATATCCGTTGATACCAGCTTTTTTTCCTGCCTGCCGTCATCATAAGTAGTAATTTTCCAAACTCTAACCTGATAGCCTGGTTTTCCCTCGTTGATGTGTATTTTCCCTTTTTCTAAACTGTAATCTTCTTTTATGTTGACAGGGGGCGGAATTCTTTTTACAACCTCTGAAACTATATTTATTTTTTTATCACTTTTTTTACTACCATAGAATTTCATCGTAAGTGTGTCACCTTTAATTTCGGTGTAAAGAAGCAAATATCCCCCCGTTGAGTTTTTGAATTTTAAGTCGATAACTCCGTAATTTACCGTTGCATCCCTGCCTAGGGGGACATAACTTACTGGCAAAGAATGGTTTGACCTTTCTATGATTTCAAGATCTGCAAGTAAAGCAAGATTATAAAGGGTAGTAGAAAGCTGACATACGCCCCCTCCTATACCGGCAGAAACTTTATTATTTAAAAAAATTGGAGCTTCTTTATATCCTTCTTCAATCGTCCGCTTCCCTACTACATTGTTAAAGGAAAAAATTTCTCCCGGGGGTATTATGTGATTTTTTAGCTTTTCCGCTGCCAGTCTTATATTAGTACTTCTCCCGGCTTGCGTTTTGTCGAATTTTGTTGAAAAGCTGGCGATTTCTTCTTTTATATTCATCTTAAAAAGAGTTTCTTGGGTTATTCCAGGTTTAATAGCGATTACTGGGACGGATATTTTTCTTTTTTCGCTCCATACAATTTTGAGGATTTCTTGTTTTAGATTTTCTTCATCGACTTTTATACCCTCTTTTTCTTTTTCGATTATAATTATTCCATCTATTATTTTGAACTCAGCGTTTTTAGGCTCACAAGCTATTTCTCCAGAGATTATCTCGAGTATTTTTTGAAAAGGCTCATCTTTTATTTTAATTGCAAGCTCAATTTTTTTAGGATTAAAACTGAATTTTACTCGGTTGAAAAATCTAAATAGAAAGTTCTTACTCTTTCCTGCAGAAATTGCTTCATGTACGGTTTTTTCAATTTGTACTTCCACCAATTCTTCTGGAATAATATTCCAGGTTTTATCCGAAGATTGCAGAATAAGAGGGTCCCTTAGGCGCGTATTAACAAAATTTGCCAATTTTTCTCTTGCTTTTGCTTCGGTGAGTCCCCCTACGTATACTTGCCCTATATATATTCCTTCAAAAACTTTTTTGCTGTTTCTTGCTTCAAAAATATATATACCTAACAAAAAAGTAGCTATCCATAAAAACAAGATCTCAAAAATAATGTATGATTTTCTGTTCATAGAAAGATCACCTTTGTCGCGAAGTTCTACTTTATGTATAATATCAGTGGTATAAAAAAAATTCAAAAAACCTCCTTCCGGAGGTTTTAAGTTGGTACGTTCCGAAAAACTTTTTCTTTTTTCTTTTACAAAACTCCAGCTAGAATGCCCCCGATTTTAATCGGGAGATGAATGGCGGCTTGCTATTTTTTCTCCGGTAAGGCGTGTGAACTTTTTGAACTCAACCGCGGCACCCTCCAGTATGCCATGCTCAAAGCATTGTCCGCCAGACGCTCATACCTTTCCCACATAAAGAAGGGCAAGAAATCCAGCCTGCCCAAATTTGATTCTATTCAATACATCAGCTGCCATCAGGCACATGGGTCATCAAGTTCCCTGTCTCTCCGGTAGGAGCCAGATAGCAGTGCCCATTGCCACTTCTAAATACCATGCAAAAAGGCTCCAGGACCTGGCAGGAGCTTCCTGTCGACAAAGGTCCATGGAGATGCTGTCTAACAATATCTTCTTTGACGGCCGAAAGGTGAGGTGGCGCAAGGAACGGTGGGCAGTAAGGAGGGTTGCACTTCAGCAGGCGGGCTGGCTTTCCCGCGTCTCCGAAGTGCGGGAATGCTTCCCGGTAAAACCGGAAGACCCAAGGCTGGTTTAAATACATGCGGACAAGGTGTAGGCATTAAAAATAGCTGCGAGAGTGCTCGATGCTCTCGGGGCATGACCCCGGGAGAAAGGGGAGCGTGACACCCCTTAAGGCCAAGGTAATGATCCGGGTAGACCGGAGAATGCTGGCTAACCTGTGGCTTGTGCCCGTCCCACGATGGGATGCTCCTAATTCATTAGGGGGAGGATGTCACTGAAAAAAGCCCTATTTCAGGATGATGACATTGAAACGGCAGATCTCCTGGCAGGAACCACATTTTATGCATTTATCGTGATCAATGACGTGGGGTTTTTTAGCTTCCCCGCGGATAGCTCCTCCGGGACATACCCTGGCGGACGAAAAGAATTAACAAAAAAGACTGTCAGCAACTATTTTGTCGACAGTCTTCAATCTCGCAACGTAGGTTTTTAAACTGGATAGTATTTAAATTTATTTTCACCTACTAGATTGTGATCAAACTGATATTTTTTCGCCTGCCTCTCTTGGAAGAATTTGATGGCTATCTGCGGGAATAATGCGTAGGTGAGCACATCTTCTTCTTTTTCCAAATAATATCCTGCTTCTTTGTATGCTTTTTCCAGCTCCGGTTCTAAAAGGTCCGCAGGGCGACATTCTATCATTTCTTCGTCTCCAATAATCTTTTTCTTTATTTCCGGATTAATTGGCGCAGGTGGCTTACCATAAAGTCCCCTTACGTAATTTTTTACTTCATTTATGACTACTTTATATCTTTCGCCGGTTATAACATTTATTACCGCCTGAGTTCCTACAATTTGGCTGGTAGGCGTAACTAAAGGCGGGTAACCCAAATCCTCCCGCACCCGCGGAACTTCCTTTAAAACTTCGGGTAATTTGTTGAGGGCGTTTTGGTCCTTCAGTTGGCTTGTAAGATTCGACAGCATGCCGCCCGGAATCTGGTAGTTTAAAACTGCCGTGTCTACCATTGTAATGACGCTGTCTATTTTGTAGTTCGAACGTACTTTTTTGAAGTGCTCGGCTATTTCAGATAATAATTCCATATCCAGGTCCGTATCGTAAGGAGTTCCTTTTAAAACCGCTACCATCGTCTCCGTCGCCGGCTGAGAAGTGCCCATCGCAAAAGGCGACATGGCGGTGTCTATCACATCTGCCCCGGCTTCTATCGCTTTTAGATAAGTCATCGAAGCCATTCCGCTCGTATAGTGGCTGTGTATCTGAATAGGAACGGAAATCTGCTCCTTTAATTTTGTCACAAGGTCAAAGGCGGTGTATGGCGAAAGTAATCCTGCCATGTCTTTTATGCACAAGGAGTCTATACCTAATTCAACTAAATCTTTGGCTAAGGAAACGAAATATTTATTGTTGTGTACAGGACTTATTGTGTAAACAACCGTCCCCTGTACGTGAGCACCGCTTTTTTTCGCAACTTCTATGGATTTTTTCATGTTCCTTATATCGTTTAGCGCATCAAATATCCTTATTATGTCTATCCCGTTTTCTACAGATTTCTTGACGAATAGTTCTACCACGTCATCGGGATAATGGCGGTATCCCAGCAGGTTTTGACCTCTTAATAGCATCTGAAGAGGTGTCTTTTTGATTTTTTCTTTGAGAATTCTGAGCCTTATCCAGGGGTCTTCGCTTAGGTAGCGTATGCAACTGTCGAAAGTTGCCCCACCCCATACTTCTAAAGAATGAAATCCTACTTCGTCGAGTTTCTCTGCGATTGGAAGCATTTCCTCAGTTTTCATTCGGGTTGCTATAAGGGATTGATGGGCATCCCGCAAAATAGTGTCGGTTATCCCTATTTTTCTTTTTTCACTCATAAAATCATCCCTCGCAGTTTTTTGCATTTTTGCTATTATCCCCCATATAGCGAAAGCAGCACTCCCGCAGCTATTGCAGAACCTATTACACCTGCCACATTAGGCCCCATTGCGTGCATGAGAATGAAATTCCC